>NZ_CAKPTN010000018.1 GCF_934190855.1 uncultured Veillonella sp.
GTGGTAAGCTGCATCCATACATAATTGACGGATAGTTTTTGTAATTTCAGATACTTGAATCTCGCGCAAGATAATCCCTCCTCAGGAAATAATTGAATATTAATTCTAATACCGTGAGATAACTTTTAATTCTCAAGTGTTTGAGATATGTACAACTCATACACATTGAGATTTACTCTATGCATCAATCGTAACACACAATATACAGCCTTTCAACGCCTCAACTATACAGTTTTCTCAATGCTTTTCAGGTTTTTGAGAATAGTTTTCATGAATATTTTTGTATATATTTCGGTAATTCAATAGACTATATATACCATGTTTTATAATGATGAAAGCTCTTTCATAATGTGATGAAAGTCATAGTTTATCATACATCAATCCTATTTTTACTCCCCTTATCTATAGTGCCTTTCCAATATATAGATTTAGTTTATAATTAACCACAAACCAAGACTATATCTAATAAGATAAATACACTTTTTTATTAACTGATATTTCTTTTCAAATAAATCTTTTAAACTTTTCTATAATGCATATGTATACCGATTATCTTCAATATACTTATATTGCTAACTCTCATTCGTACATCGTCATTCAACACCTTACAAATTCAGTATTTAACTACGTTTATAAAACTCTATAGACTTTATTAATTTTAATGACTTTCTTATCAATATTTTTAATAACTAATTTTACGTATAAAGTTATGTGTTTTAGTCATACTTAACGAGGTTTAATTTATAGTGTTTTTTAAAAAAAGGCTTGCTTTTATAATTAATCTAACATATAATAACAATCGTACCATTCCTCGATAGCTCAGTCGGTAGAGCAATCGGCTGTTAACCGATCGGTCGTAGGTTCGAGTCCTACTCGAGGAGCCATTCTGGCCCGTTGGTCAAGCGGTTAAGACACCGCCCTTTCACGGCGGTATCCCGGGTTCGATTCCCGGACGGGTCACCACATGGACGATTAGCTCAGCTGGGAGAGCGCCTGCCTTACAAGCAGGATGTCGGCAGTTCGATCCTGTCATCGTCCACCAGACCAAAGGAGCAAGCATACTGCTTGCTTCTTTTTTTTGTATATGTGATATAATAGTACCAGTTGTTTTGTTTGAAATTTTAAATTGTGATTTTAAAAGAGTTTTATTAAGAGGAGGAATTATGTTTCGTAACTTCGAATTCTGTAAACGTCCCCTACTTGCAGTACTAGGTGTACTACTTGCATCTACAGTAGCAACTGCTAATGCTGCTACAATTGATATGAGTCAATTAACTTCAAATGGTGCTAAACCTGTAGTAATTAGCTCTATACCAGCTAACCAAAATAGTGCTGCACCTATAGTTAATATTGAGACAAATACACAGCCTACTACAAAGGTAGCAAATACACCTGTATCTACACCAATTTCTGGCACACCAGAAAAGGCAACTATTAATACGTCTAACGCTAATTACGATGGCCATTTGGAGAACTTCCCTAGCCGTAAGGTAACTATCGTTGTGCCTGCTAAATTACGCAATGAAAATACAGCACAATTTGGTCATTATATGACAGATCGTTTGTCTAATACGCTTAAATATCCGTATTATGATACTGCTATCGTAAGTACTAACACACCAACTGCACAGATTAGAGCTGTTGACCTTGCTCAAATTGCAGCAGCACAAAATTCTGAAATCGTAATTATGCCAGTACCATTACAAGACATCTATGTACAAGTTAATGGTATCAATAGTCCATACACTTATAACGATGAAGATCGTGAAATCTACATTACAGCAAAAGTGAATGCATTATTGTACTACTACGATGTAAACGACAAAGTTGTTCATACCGTTCGTACAGGTTTCAACCAAACTGATGATTCTCTAACTATGCCAACACATAAGGCTGTGTGGAATAAAGTTATGACAGTATTACTTGATAAATTGCCATACAAACGCATTCCAACAGACCGTGACCGCTACCAAGCGCCTGGAATTAATTCTGAAACACCAGTTGTACTTGATTTCCAAGTAGAGCAACCAAGAAATACAGCTTACTCCTTAAAAGGCGTTAGCGTATTATAATCATTAAATACACACAAAAAAGGCTAGCCCATCGGCTAGCCTTTTCTATTATAGTTGTTTAGTTACATGCAAACGCAATAAGGCACGTTGCAATGCCGCTTCTGCTCGTTCTACATCAATATCTGGTGTAGGATTTGCCAGACGGCCTTCAGCACGCTCTTTAGCACGCTGAGCACGGTCCACATCAATAGATTCTGGATCTTGGCAATCTGGTGTTACAATACTCACCTTATTATGTTCGATTTCACAGAAACCACCAAATACAGCAAGTTCACGAGATGTTCCATCTGGTTGATCAATGCGTAAAGGTGCTAAGTCTAATGCAATAATCATAGGTGCATGATTTGGCAAGATACCAAAAGCACCGTCGATAGCCTTGCCTACAAAGAATGTAGATTGACCTTCGAATACGACTGCATCAGGTGTAATGATTTGTAGGGTCATAGGTTCCGCCACGGATTATTCCCCCTTCTCTTGCATTTCCTTTGCTTTTTGAACGGCTTCATCGATGGTACCAACCATGTAGAATGCGCCTTCAGGCAATTCATCATGTTTACCATCGAGGATTTCTCTAAAGCCTCTCAATGTTTCGGACAATGGTACGTATTTACCAGGAGAACCTGTAAATACTTCGGCTACGAAGAACGGTTGGCTCAAGAAACGTTGAATCTTACGTGCACGAGATACAGTCAATTTATCTTCGTCAGATAATTCTTCCATACCGAGGATTGCGATAATATCTTGAAGATCTTTATATTTTTGCAATACTTCTTGCACGCCACGCGCTACAGCGTAGTGTTCTTCACCAAGTACATGTGGGTCCAAAATACGGCTTGTAGAGTCTAGAGGATCCACCGCTGGATAGATACCAAGTTCCGCAATGGAACGAGACAATACTGTTGTAGCATCCAAGTGAGCGAATGTCGCCGCTGGAGCAGGGTCAGTTAAGTCATCGGCAGGTACGTATACAGCTTGTACGGAAGTAATAGAGCCTTCTTTTGTAGATGTAATACGTTCTTGTAATGCCCCTACGTCATTAGCCAATGTAGGTTGGTAACCTACGGCGGATGGCATACGACCTAAGAGGGCAGATACTTCAGAACCCGCTTGGATAAAGCGGAAGATGTTATCAATGAACAAGAGCACGTCTTGTTTCTTCACATCACGGAAGTATTCAGCCATTGTAAGACCAGTAAGACCTACGCGCATACGAGCCCCTGGTGGCTCATTCATTTGGCCATATACGAGGGCTGTTTTGTTGATAACGCCAGACTCTTTCATTTCGTTCCACAAGTCATTACCTTCACGAGTACGTTCGCCTACACCGGAGAATACGGAGTAACCACCGTGCTCTGTAGCAACATTGTGAATCAATTCCATGATTAATACGGTTTTACCTACACCGGCACCACCGAAGAGGCCAATTTTACCACCCTTTACGTATGGAGCGATAAGGTCAACGACCTTAATACCTGTTTCCAAGATTTGTGTATCTGGAGAAAGGTCATCAAATTTAGGTGCTGGACGGTGAATAGGCCATTTTTCATCAGCTACAACTGGAGCTGGATCATGGTCTACAGTTTCACCAAGTACGTTAAAGATACGGCCCAATACTCCTTCCCCTACAGGGACGGAAATAGGATTGCCAGTATCTTCCGCTTCCATATTACGTGTCATACCGTCAGTAGAACTCATCGCAACGCAACGAACTGTGTCGTCGCCCAAGTGTTGCATAACCTCTACTACGATTTTTTGTCTATCGTGTGCTTTATGGTCATGGTAGATGTGGATGGCGTTATAGATAGCTGGCAAATGACCAGCATCGAAGCGCACGTCTACAACTGGGCCGATGACCTGCACAACTTTACCAATATTATTACTCATCGACAGATGTCTCCTTATCTATTGCAAGGCATTAGCGCCACCAACGATTTCAGAAATTTCGTTTGTAATGCTAGATTGACGCAACTTGTTATATTCAAGGCCTAAGGACTCAATGAGTTCCCCTGCATTATCTGTAGCAGATGTCATAGCTGTCATACGAGCGCCCAATTCACTAGCTGCAGATTGCAATAATCCATTATAAACAGTAATCTCTAAATATTTTGGTAGCAACGCCTCCAAGACGGATACAGCAGATGGCATGAAATCATACTCCTGCCCTTTTACCTCATCTTGTGGTTGCTCTATCGGCAACAAGCGCTCAGCCTGTGCAATTTGCGTCATAGAATTTACAAAACGTGTATAGATCATGATGACTTCGTCAACTTCATGACGTTCGTATAATGAAAGTGCTTCATGCATGATGGCACGAGCATGTTCATAGGAAGGCTTATCCGAGAAGCCCGTATAGGACTTATCGATATGAATACCTCTGGATTTCATGCTGTCTCTAGGTTTTCTACCCGCCGTGATTACACGGTATGTACTAGGGTCTTTGCCTTTTAATTCTTCCATAGCAAACTTAAGTACATTAGACGAGAATGCCCCAGCAAGACCTTTATCCGCACCGACTACAATATAGCAAGTACGTTCAACAGGTCGAACATCTAAAAGAGGACTTTCAAAGCCTTCTAAATCACTATTAGACATATGACGCAAGATTTGCCCAATCTTTTCTGCGTAAGGACGCGTAGCTTCCGCTTTTGTTTGCGCCCTACGAAGACGAGCAGAGGCTACCATCTTCATCGCTTTAGTAATTTGTTGCGTATTGGTAACACTTTTTATGCGTTTTCGCAAATCTTGTGCACTAGCCATACATTACGCCTCCTTATGAGACACTAATGTATGAGTAGAACCAAATGCTTCTACACATTCTGGGATTGCTTGTTTCAATAGATTTTCAGTTTCGTCCTCGATTTTCTTGGACGTTTCAATGTTTGTGATAATTTCAGGATAGTTAGCTTTCACATAACGTAACAATTCTGCTTCAAATGATAATACATCCTCAACTTGAATGTCCGCCAAATATCCTTTTGTGCCAGCATAGAGGTTAATAACCATTTCAGCTACGCTCATTGGCTCATATTGACCTTGTTTTAACATTTCAGTTAAACGTTGACCACGATCAAGTTGAGCACGTGTAGCCGCATCAAGGTCGGAACCGAACTGCGCAAAGGCAGCCAACTCACGATATTGAGCAAGGTCCAAACGCAATTGGCCCGCTACTTGTTTCATCGCTTTAGTTTGCGCACTACCACCTACACGGGATACGGACAAACCTACGTCAACAGCTGGACGAATACCAGAGTAGAACATATCTGTACCCAAGAAAATTTGACCATCCGTGATGGAAATTACGTTTGTTGGGATGTATGCAGATACGTCACCCGCTTGTGTTTCAATGATTGGCAACGCTGTAATGGAACCGCCACCAAGTTCTGGTGAAAGTTTCGCAGCCCGCTCTAATAGACGGCTGTGTAAGTAGAATACGTCGCCTGGATACGCTTCACGCCCTGGTGGACGGCGTAACAATAGGGACATAGCACGGTATGCAGCCGCTTGTTTTGTTAAGTCATCATATACGCATAATACGTGTTTGCCTTGGTACATGAAGTATTCACCCATGGCAACACCAGCGTAAGGAGCGATGTATTGAAGAGGGGCACCAGTAGATGCACTAGCAGATACTACGATTGTATACTCCATAGCGCCTGCTTCTTCAAGCTTTTGTACTACCCGAGCAACAGTAGATTCTTTTTGACCAATGGCTACATAAATACAAATAACATCTTTGCCTTTTTGGTTCAAAATAGTATCTAAGGCAATCGCAGTTTTACCAGTACCACGGTCACCGATGATTAGCTCACGTTGACCACGTCCGATTGGTACCATCGCATCAATCGCTTTAAGACCTGTTTGTAAAGGTTCGTTTACAGATTGACGATCCGCAATACCAGGTGCGGGATGTTCAACAGGACGACGTTCTGTAGCTTGGATAGCGCCCTTACCATCAAGAGGTTGACCAAGAGGGTTCACTACGCGACCAATCAAAGCATCCCCTGCAGGAACGTCCATAATTTTGCCAGTACGGCGTACTTGGTCCCCTTCTTTAATCAAGAAGTCGTCACCTAATAGTACGGCACCAACATTATCTAATTCTAAGTTCAAAACCAAGCCATATACGCCGTGAGGTAATTCTAACAACTCACCAGCCATGGCTCTTTCAAGACCATAAATATGGGCGATGCCATCCCCTACGTCGAGAACAGTACCCACGTCATCGACATTGAGGTCAACATCATAGTCCTGAATCTGCTGTTTGATTATAGCAGTGATTTCTTCAGGCTTCATTTTCATATATACCCATTCACCCCTATCTAATAGAGTTCGTTCTTAATAAAGATTTTTCTAATTCTTCTAAACGGCGAGCTACAGAGCCATCGATGCGTTTATCCCCTACTTGGATAACGATACCACCCATGATAGATGGATCTTGACGCACAGATAAGATGACATCTTTCCCTGTAACTTCTCTTAGTTTAGCTTGTACAGATGCTTCTACATCAGCTGTGATTGGTTCTGCTACAGTGACAGTAGCTTCCAAAATACCACGAGCTTCACGTGATTTCTTAATAAACGCAGCAATAGCTTCCGCTATATAGCGATGACGTCCACGTTTAATCATCACATAGATAAAGTGTAGAGCAACTTTGTCGATACTAGATTCAAAGATTCTACCAACAAGTTTAATCTTCGCCTCTTCCGTAACGATTGGATTTTCAAGGAATGAGCGAAGTTCAGGCTGTTCTGCCATAACGGACGCTACATAGCCTAATTGCTCCTCCATGAGTTCCAAATTATTTTGTTCTAGAGCTAATTCGAACATAGCCGAACCATATTTATCTGCTACAATTTCTATGCTCATCGTATCACAACCCTATCGTTTTACTATCAAGTTGACGAATAGCGTCTTCGATCAATTTTGTATTAGTCTCGCTGTTCATATCTTTAGCCACAACTTTACCAGCCATAGCTACAGATAAGGAAACAACTTCGTTGCGCAAGCTATTCATAGCACGATCGCGTTCAATGGCGATATCTTGACGAGCTCGTTCTTTTTCAGTTTCAATTTGAGAACGCGCTGCAGCTACTTCTTCAGCAGTACTTAGTTTGGCTTGATGATGTGCTTTTTCAACGATTTCTTGTGCTTCTTGGCGAGCTTTTGCAATTTGTGCTGCATAATCAGCTTTAATTTGCTCTGCTTCAAGTCGAGATTGCTCTGCACTGGCTAAATCATTGGCAATTTGCTCTTTACGAGCATTCATCATGCCTACTAATGGTTTGTACGCAAAACGATGTAAAATCCAAACTAATATAAAAAAGTTTAGCATTTGAGCAAGAATTGTTCCTGGGCTTAAATCAACCAAGGTCGTGCCTCCTTGCTATTAACGGAATAACAAAATGAAAGCTACTACTACGCCGATGATAGGCATCGCTTCGATCAAACCAATCGCTACGAACATAGTAGACATCAATTGACCACGTAATTCTGGTTGACGTGTAATACCTTCGATTACTTTACTAGCTACCATACCGTCACCGATACCAGCAGCGATTGCACCACAACCTACTGCGATTGCCGCAGCTAAAGCGAATAAACCTTGAACTTCCATGATTAATCCTCCATTAAATAAAATTAGTGTTCTTCACTCAAAGCCATACCTAAGTAGTTAGCTGTAAGAACGGTGAAAATAAAGGCCTGAATAATGCCGATAAACAAACTAAAAGCAATCCAAATCCATGGTACTGGTACGAACCAAGGCAAGTTGTAGAGAATTTCTAATAAAATTTCACCTGCCACAATGTTACCAAATAGACGGAAAGCTAATGTGATTGGTTTTGCAATTTCTTCAAAAATATTCAAAACCAACATGGCTTTATAAGGCTGTAAGAAATGGTTAAAGTAAGATAAACCTTTTACCTTGATCCCCATTCCCCATACTACAAGGCTACTACTAAGAGCCAATGCGGCTGTCGTATTAATATCCGCAGTTGGTGAAGCAACAGCATGTAGAGTAGGCAGTAGGCCCAGTTCATTTCCGATGAAAATGAACAAGAAGAATGTGAATAATAATGAGCTCACCATCGGCCAGTGTTTGCCAAGTGTAGGAGATAATTGACCTTCTAAACCTTCTAATAGTGCTTCCACACCATTTTGAATGCCTGAAGGAACCAATTTTCGTCCACGGGTAGCTAACATGGTAATGATGATGACGATCGCCATCGTAATCCACGTAGCGATTAGGGTATCGATATTAAAGGATAGCCCTAGCCAGTGAACCACCTGATGGTGACCAGCATGCAATTCCACAAACTCATCCCCTTCCATAGCTTATAATGAAAACCTAATATATTTATAATAATATAAATATAATATATATATGTATCATCATACATCGTTATAGATATATAATCAACAGTTGAGAGGTGAACAATTCCAATTAATCATAAGTATAATGTATACAATGCATTATTGGTATAAAACAAATTAAATCCCTTATTGCAAATAAATTTAAAACTATAACTAGAATTAGAATTGACGGCTAAGTCGCCAAAATACCACATACAGTGCAGGCTGTATGAGGGCAATAGCGATAAACATACTTACAGCTTCTACACCAGGAATCTGTAATCCTACTACAACTAAGGAACCTACGAGCATAAGGCGCCACATCATCTGCCTACGCACCTTGCGAACAGCTTTATAGGGATCCCCTGCCATAATAGCTTGACTATGCAAAGCAAGGCTAAGTAAATATAGAATCATAATAAAAATGCCCCACATCCAGCCCCATATATACTGCTGTAAGCCGCATAAGACTTGTACTATGCCCCCTAAAAGGGCAATAAAAAAACAAGTCAGCAGCACACGCACTATGAATTTTACATATTGATTCATATATACCTCACTACTTAACTTGTTTGTATAACATATAAAAGCCTGTTATAGCTCCAATAAGACCAAGTATAACCATACAAAGAGGCTCCGTTTGAAGCCATCCATCTAGTTTATAGCCTAGCCATATAAAGCCACCTATACAGGAGACTAGTGTGACCCCCGCCGATGTTGCCATGGCGAGGGCTTTCACAAGATCCTTATCCATATTATTTACCAAAACGTTCAGGACGATTAGAATCGCCTAAGAACTCATGGCGCAACGCTTGGATGATGCGTTCAGATGCTTTACCGTCACCATAAGGGTTAACGGAGTTAGACATCAATTTATAAGCCTCTGCATTACTCAACAATTCATGAGCCGCTGCATGTACAGCATCTTTATCAGTACCTACTAAGCGAACTGTACCAGCTTCAACAGCTTCAGGGCGTTCTGTTGTATCACGCAATACGAGAACCGGTTTACCAAGGGCTGGCGCTTCCTCTTGAATCCCACCAGAATCAGTAAGAATCAAATACGATTTAGCCATTAAATTCGCAAATGGTTCATAATCAAGTGGATCGATTAAGGTAACGCGCTCTACAGAGCCAAGCTCCTCTTGTACTACTTGGCGAACCTTAGGGTTCTTATGTACAGGGAACACAACTTGAATATCTTCAAATTCATTAATTAAATCGCGAATAGCTTGGTATACGTGGCGCATAGGCTCACCCAAATTTTCACGGCGATGTGTGGTAACAAGAACTGTACGTTTTTCAGGATCTAATGCATTAATAGCTGCATCATCGAATACATAATTATCTTGTACAGTTGTATCTAGAGCATCAATAACAGTATTACCTGTTACATATAGATGATCTGTATTGATATTTTCTTTCTTAAGATTGCTTTCAGAGCTAGAAGTTGGTGCAAAGTGATAGGTCGCAATAGAACCTGTTAACTTCCGGTTCATCTCTTCTGGGAACGGAGAGTAAATATCACCTGTACGAAGGCCCGCTTCTACGTGGCCTACAGGAATCTCTTGATAGAAAGACGCTAAAGCACCGGCAAAGGTAGTTGTAGTATCACCATGAACGAGTACTACATCGGGTTTTGCTTCTTCTAGTACATCCTTAAGGCCCATCAACGCACGATTTGTTACATCGTACAAGGTTTGGCCTTGGCTCATAATATTCAAGTCGTAATCTGGGGTAATATTAAACAAGTTTAGTACTTGGTCGAGCATATCGCGATGTTGCGCCGTAACGGTTACAATCGGTTCCATATCTGGTGCTGCTTCTAATGCTTTCACAAGAGGAGCCATCTTGATAGCCTCAGGTCTTGTACCAAAGATTGTCATAACTTTTAACATAGTTGCCTCCAACATAGTAGGATAGAAAAAATGGGGCGCCAAGCGCCCCACATATGGTTATTCCTTATGGGAACCCTCTGATTCCTCTAAAGCTTTTGCCAATTCTTCACGATCAAAGGAAATAGTTTCATCTGAATCGCTGCGTTCAATTGTAGGACGTGGTAGTGGATGTCCTGCCGCATCACTATGAGTAATAACACCAAGACGACGAGCCACAAAAATACTACCTAAGAAAATAACGAGTACCAATGCGATACCAATCCAAGCATTGACCTCTGCTACGATGACGGATACGCCACCAAAGAGAGCTGTTACAGCATACATCATTAGCACCGCTTGTTTTTGAGATAAGCCTTGTGCTAACAAACGATGATGCACATGGCCTTTATCAGGCTTGAAGATTGGACGGCCGCTGATTTTACGGCGTACGATAGCAAACAATGTATCGAGAATTGGTAATCCTAGCACGATTGCCGGCACTACTAATGCAATAGTTGCCGCTGTTTTTACAGCGCCCATAACAGAAATAGCGGCTAATGTATAACCAAGGAGCATAGAGCCCGTATCACCCATAAAGATTTTTGCAGGGTTAAAGTTATACCGCAAGAAACCTACCGTTGCACCTGCTAAAGCAAGAGCAATACATGCCAGGTCAGTTTGACCAAGTTGTAATGTCATGGCACATACAGCAATACACGCGATAAAGGAAATACCTGCTGCCAAGCCATCAAGGCCATCGATGAGGTTTACGATATTCGTAAAGCCTACAATCCAGAAAATAGTCAATGGTGCGGCCCAATATTTAAGGTATACTACACCACCCCAAGGAAGGTTGATGAAGTCTACTCGAATATCGTAAGCTACCAAAATAGCGGCTGCTATGATTTGGCCCATTAACTTAGTTTTTGGCTCAATTTGTTTAATATCATCCCAAATGCCCACAAGCACTAGAATAACTGTACCAAGCACCAAGCCAAATAGTTTATGATCATGCGGGATGGATCCATTAAAGAGGACCGACCCGACATAACCGAGAAAGATTGCTAATCCACCAAGTCGTGGAATCGCGCCATGATGCACCTTACGGGCATCTGGTTTATCTATTGCCCCAACGGCAACGGCAAAGCGTTTCACCAAAGGGGTTAGTGCAAAGGTTATGATGAGCGCTAGAGCAAAGGCCCATACATAATCGAGCACATAATCACTCATAAGACACCTCCAACAACTAGGTTGAAAAACGGGATTAGTTCGTTAAGCTACGAATAGGTGCAGGAATACGACCACCGCGAGCGATGAACTCAGCTGCACTATACGGACTCACTTCAATAATTGGGGCATAACCTAATAGGCCACCAAACTCAACAACCTCTCCAACAGTTTTACCTGGTACAGGAATTACGCGAACTGCAGTTGTCTTATTATTAATCATACCGATAGCTGATTCATCTGCAATAATAGCAGAAATTGTATCAGCCGTTGTATCACCAGGAATAGCGATCATATCAAGGCCTACAGAACATACACATGTCATAGCCTCTAATTTATCAAGTGTCAAACTGCCACAAGATACAGCATCAATCATGCCCGCATCTTCAGATACTGGGATAAATGCACCACTGAGACCACCAACGTGAGAGGACGCCATAAGGCCGCCTTTTTTCACTGCATCATTTAATAATGCAAGTGCTGCTGTAGTGCCGTGACATCCACAAGAGGACAAGCCCATTTCTTCAAGAACGTGAGCTACAGAGTCACCTACAGCTGGTGTTGGCGCCAAGGACAAGTCGATAATACCAAATGGTTTACCAAGACGGCGAGATGCTTCTTGTGCTACCAATTGGCCTACACGAGTAATTTTGAAAGCAGTACGTTTAATGGTTTCTGCTACCACATCAAAGGATTGGCCCCGAACGGATTCAAGAGCATGTTTTACAACACCTGGGCCAGATACGCCTACAGAAATAGCGCTATCCCCTTCTGTAACACCAAAGAAGGCACCCGCCATAAATGGATTATCCTCAACAGGATTACAGAAAATAACTAGCTTAGCACAACCAAGAGCATCATTATCCTTTGTGAGCTCAGCAGTTTTT
This sequence comes from uncultured Veillonella sp., assembly GCF_934190855.1. Classification (GTDB taxonomy): domain Bacteria; phylum Bacillota; class Negativicutes; order Veillonellales; family Veillonellaceae; genus Veillonella. Next base: position 12,416 of record NZ_CAKPTN010000018.1, read on the forward strand.
TTTACGATGATACCCATGTCGCGTACTGCGTCCATGTTGATACCAGTTTTAGTAGAGCCTACCGCAACAGAGCTACATACGATATCCGTCGTTGCTAATGCTTCAGGAATAGAGTCAATCAAAATGCGGTCAGCTCGTGTAGCACCCTTTGTTACAAGAGCAGAGAAACCACCGATAAAGTTAACCCCTACTGCCTTCGCAGCGCGGTCCATAGCTTCCGCTACAGGAACATAGGATGTTAGGTCACTACCACCAGCCACTAGAGAAATTGGCGTTACAGAAATACGCTTGTTGATGATAGGAATACCGAACTCGCGTTCAATATCTTCACCCGTAGATACAAGGTGTTCTGCTTCTTTTGTAATGCGATCATAAATGCGGTCACATAGTTCTTTGCCAGAACTAGATGCGCATTCTAACAAGCTAATACCCATCGTAATCGTACGAACATCAAGCTTGTTATCGTGAATCATCTGATTCGTTTCTAAAATATTGTCGATAGATAACATAGTGCCTCCTATCCTACACGGTGCATGCTCAAGAAAATATCTGCATGTTGTGCACGGATTTCAACACCTAGTTCTTTACCTTGTGTATTCAAAGCCTCTTGAATAGATGTAAGGTTTTTCATATCTTCAGACTTTGTTTCACACATCATAATCATATTGAAAACGCCATCAAGAATGGTTTGATTAATAGACATAATATTTACACCGTGGTCAGCAAGTACGGTACTAACCCCAGCTATGATACCAACGCGGTCAACGCCGACAACGGTAACAACTAATTTCATAACATCACCTTTTCTAAGCACTACAAACTATATGGCCAATATAGGGCATTCAATAAACTATATTAATATATTATATCACATTTATTACTTTTAGACGGTGAAATCTTTATGAGATTACACTTCATCAGACAATGCAGCAGTTACGATTTCTTCACCCGCTGTTAAGAGTGCGATAAGACCTTTATCCCCTTTATAGCTTTCACCATAAATTTTATATAGGTCCTCAGTGCCAGAAGGACGGGCCACAAACCAACCTGTTTCTGTTTCTACGCGCACACCATCGATAGGCATATCCTTGTACAAGGACGTAGTGCGTACATTCGTAATAGCATCTCCATCCACCTCTGTAGCTGTAATGGAGCTTGCATTCAACTGTTTCAACTTAGCCTTAGCTGCCTTCGTACAAGCCGCATCAATACGACCAAAACGAGGGTCTCCACAACCTTCGACTATGTTGTTATACAACCGATCAACAGTGGCGCCCATTACGGCGTACATCTCCATCGCCAGCAGAGCCATTACCATGCCGTCTTTATCTGTAGTCCATACAGTGCCATCTTTTTTGAGGAATGATGCACCAGCGGATTCTTCACCACCAATGCCAATCTCGCCGTCAAATAATAGAGAACTAAAATATTTAAAGCCTACAGGCACCTCATAAACAGGAACGTCTTTAACGGATGCCCATTTATCAATCATTGTAGTACAAACAACAGTTTTACCTACCCCTTTATCCTTCCAACCACGCGTTGTAAATAAATAATCTGCCGCAGTCACAAGGAATGCATTTGGAGAGGTGAGGCCGTCCGAACTAACGATACCATAACGGTCATAGTCAGGGTCATTACCTACAGCAAGGTCATAATTGCCGATTTGTTTAATAACATCGGCCATGGCATATTCAGAGGAGCAATCCATGCGAACCTTGCCATCATGGTCATAGGTCATAAAGCTAAAGGTTGGATCGTACTCATCATTGATAATATCCATATTGAGATTATATCGCTCTTTGATAGCACGCCAATAGGCAAGGCCACTACCGCCTAATGCATTAACAAGGATTTTAGGCTTTGCACTTTGGATAGCTTCCATATTAATAATGGAGGATAATTCCTCTACGTATAAACCTTTATAGTCATATGGGATTTGTCGGTCTGGTTCGATATTATCGATACTAATGCGTTTAAAGCCTTCTAATTCACAGTATGCACGTACATACTCATTAGCGCGAGTTTCAATCCACTTTGTAACAAGGGTATCCGCAGGACCACCATTTGTCGCATTATACTTGATACCACCATTATCCGGAGGATTATGGGATGGTGTTATGACAATGCCATCAGCCTTATGATCGTGGCTTTCATTATAACGAATAATAGCGCGAGATACGGACGGGGTTGGTACGAAATCCATATCCGCATCAACCATAGCCGTCACGCCATTACCAGCGAGCACCTCAAGCACTGTTACAAGGGCTGGCTGAGATAAGGCATGTGTATCTTGCCCTACAAAGAGCGGACCAGTAGCGCCAAATTGTCCACGTCCATCACAGATAGCCTGTGTAATAGCCGCCACATGTAAGTCCGTAAATGTACCATTTAAGGATGTACCACGATGGCCTGATGTACCAAAGGATACAAGTTGTGTTGGATCTGTAATATCCGGTGCATTATCAAAATAAGCATCCACAAGGGTTTGCACATCAATAATATCTTGTTCTTGTACAGGCGTACCTGCTAATTTGTGAGCCATAGGAACCTCCTAATCTCATCTTGAGAGTAATCCCTCTCGAATTACTAAATTTATATTTTTTTCAATCAGATACGAGTAATTTACAAAATGTATATAGCATTCATCAAACATTATATTTACACATAATTAATATAAGATGACAAAGAATAACAATTTTACTAAAACGTCATTTATATTTGTTACTTATATTTGTTATTTTCTACTTCTTATAGCTTATTTGCTATCTGTTACAGTATGCGTAGCATCTTGAGCAATGGTGCTTTGTGCTTTCATCTGATTAGTTACCTCAATTGGCAAAATAGGACGAGTAAAACCTTGTCCAATCACCTCTTGAGCATCGGTAATTAAGATAAATACATTTGGATCAGCCTCTTCAATAACTTCTTTCAGTTTATTGACTTGTAATAGGTTAACGGCGACCATAACAATATTTTTTGGCGTTCGCGTATAGGCCCCAACACCTTCAATAATCGTTGCACCACGGCCTACCTTGTTGATGATGCATTCACAGACCTCATCGGTCCGATAAGTAATGATGAAAGCAACCTTTCGTTGATTAAAACCGATGACAACCTTATTAGTAAGAATAGTGTACACATACACACTAATAAGAGTTACCGCTACCGCTTCAAGACCGACTACGCCTACAGCAGCTAATAGAATGGCACAGTTGATAGCACTATTAATGGAACCCATTTGAAGACCATAATATTTTCGAACGATAAGCGCAATTGGATCGAGACCACCGGTATTACCGCCTACACGGTAGACAATACCAAGGCCCACACCAGTCGTAATACCGGCCATCATGGAACTGAGTAACGGGTCCTTGATAATCATGTCATATTGCAAGAAATCAAAGACATCAATCATCCAAGACAGCATGAGTGTCCCGTATAACGTCTTTACTACAACACGCGTTCCTAGCCATTTCCAAGCAGCCCAGAATATAGGAATATTTAAAATCATATTCCAAGAACCAACAGATAAACCTGTTATATAATACAAAATTAAACCTACCCCACTAATACCAGTACTAACTAGTTTATGAGGCAATACAAAAGCATCAATGCCAGCACCAAATATGGCACACCCAACGACGACCATAAGGCATTGATACACAACATCTTTATACTTGGCGAACATAGCTCCCTCCAAATTGCCATTTCACTATAAATATTCTATAATGAACTAACTAAACTTTACGCTATTTACAATACTGTTAAGAATTGAACAACTTGTGTATACAAAATCATCATAAACCACTTAATGGTTATTTTCAATCACTTTATAACAGTATAAAATAAACATATAAACTGCATATATTATGTACATTATGAACGAGGCTATTATGAGTAAAAGTTTTGAGCAACTCGGTTGCAGTAAAATCAACATCGGTCTGGCTATTACAGGTAAACGCGACGACGGCTACCACGATATCGATTCCATTTTCCAATCCATTCGTCTTAGCGACTCCATTTATTTTGCTAAACACCATTCCGTAGTATTTTCTGGAGGTGCTCCGGAGTTGCCAGACTATATGCAAAAACTGGTAACCTACGGAGAAGACAATTTAGCGCTTAAAGCGTTGCGCGCGGTGCAAGCCTATACAGGTTGTAAGGCAGGCGCTGCAATCCATTTATTAAAACGCGTGCCCATTCAAGCAGGCCTTGGCGGTGGCAGTGCAGATGCAGCGGCCATGCTATTAGGTCTCAATCGTTTCTGGGACTTACGCCTCACCCAAGAGGAGCTATTACAAATCGGTGCTACCCTCGGCTCTGACGTACCATTTTTATTGCAAGGTGGTACAGCGCGCGGTACAGGTCGCGGCGAAATACTAACCTTTAAGGAATCGCCAGAACCACATTGGTTATTACTCGTTAAACCAAAGGTGTCTGTTTCTACAGCAGCCGCCTATGGTCGCTTTAACGGCAAATCAGAAGCTACTAAGAAAACAATTGATACTGTATTAAGCCACGTTGAAAATAACGACTTGAAATCTGCTTTCACAAGCAGTGCTAATACCTTTGAAGAGCTATTATTCCCAGATCACGAAGAACTTGTCATCTGTAAAGAGTTCTTTACAAGCCGTGGATACCCAACCATCATGACTGGCAGCGGTCCAACGATGGTAGTATTACTCGATAAACCAATGGAGGCATTGCAGCTCCAAGAGGAAATTAAAACAGCTGGCCACGATTGGCTCTCCCTCATTACTAAAACGTGTACACAGGAGGACTTACCATGACAAAACGGTTACAACCTATACGACTCGATGCGTATAAACCACTGAGAGAAGTTGTAAGTGAAACATTGCGTCAAGCCATCCAGGATGGAGTATTAAAACCTGGTGAACGTCTCATGGAAATCCCTCTCGCTGAAGAGCTGGGCGTGAGCCGCACACCGATTCGCGAAGCCATTCGTAAATTAGAACTAGAAGGCTTTGTCGTTATGGTTCCTCGTCGTGGTACTTACGTTGCCAATATTTCTTTAAAAGATATTACTCAAGTATTTGAAATTCGATCAGCCCTCGAAGAATTAGCCGCAGGTCTTGCAGCAGAACGCATTACGGCAGAAGAAATCGAAACCTTGGAACGAATGCTCGTAGAAATCGGCGACCATATGGAAAATAAAGATATGGACTCTGTCGTAGCAGCAGACGTAGAATTCCACGAAGTGCTGTACCGCGCCTCTCGAAATGAACGACTAGCAGATATCGTTCACAACTTGCGCGAACAAACTTATCGCTTCCGTAGTTTCTCTATGAACCAGCCTGGTCGCCTTAGAAAAACATGGGAAGAACATCGCCAACTCGTAGAAGCAATTGCTACTCATAACGCTCCACAAGCTCGTAAACTCGCAAGAGTTCATATGGAACATTCTGAACAAACCTTATTACAAGGTATGGAAGAATCCCAAG
>NZ_CAKPTN010000019.1 GCF_934190855.1 uncultured Veillonella sp.
CTCGATAACATAGTGTTATTCTATATATTCTTTACCATAGTCGGTTTTTTAGCTGCTATGCTAGGCACTATCATCGGTGCCGGAGGGGGCCTTGTATTTGTGCCTCTCTTTATGTACTGGTTCCCTGAATGGTCTCCATCCATGATTGTAGGGACGTCGCTCTTTTCTGTTATGTGTAACGCCATTTCTGGATCTATAGCGTATCTCAAACAGAAAAAGGTATATATTAGTGCGGCGCTCGTCTTTAGTGTTGCTACCTTCCCAGGGGCTATTTTAGGGGCTCAAATGTCGGGTTGGTTCTCTGGCAAAGGTTTTATGTTTGCCTTTGGATGCTTTATGCTTTGTGCTTCCTTCTTGATTGGGTTCAAGAATTTCCGAAAAGGTGAACGCAAGGAAGAGTCCCTTACTTTGGATCAGCTAACCTATAGCAAGCCTATAGGTATCAGCATTAGCTTTATTGTAGGTTTTATTTCTAGTATCTTTGGCATTGGCGGCGGACTTATCCACGTACCGGCCTTGATTTATTTGATGGGCTTCCCTACGCATATGGCGACAGCTACGAGCCAATCTATCCTCGCCGTATCTACTACGGTTGGCGTTATGACACATCTAATAGAAAACCATATCGTCTTTAGTATTGCCATACCTACTAGTATTGGTGCCATCTTTGGAGCTCAAGCTGGCGCGCGCATTGCAAAACGACTCAAGGCAAAAGCGATCCTTGCCCTCATGAGCGTAGCCGTTTTTGCGTTGGCTGTACGACTCATCCTTAAATCGGGGATCTTGGGATAAGGTTTATGTATTGATTTATTAAGACAAACTTTAATAAGCATAGTTTAATAAAAGCCTTCTAGCGATAGCTCATAGGAGTTCTATCGCTAGAGGGCTTTTTAGATTTCTAGAGTTTTATGAAAGGGTATAACCAAAAGTCATAGAACTTTGTAAATGAGAATGAAAAAATTAAAATTAGTAAATCATAATAGGTTTATGCATGAGTTTTGAAATCTATTTCCTATAGAATTATATGCAGTACAAATCATAGTTTATCGAGGTTTTCGTATGTATCTATAAAACATATCGATTAATCCTTAATAAATAAGGGTTCTTGATTGGACATGTGAAGAAATGAGTACATGATAATGTTATTGAGATGTACTTTCAACTAAAGAAATAAAAGGGCAGGGCATATCGAGAATTATTAGAAGAGATATAATTTATGCATAATTATAGTAGTGAGAATGAGAACGGCGTATACTAAAAGTAACACATGTTCCTTATGAGAGGATAGGAGGAAATACAAGTGAGTACGCTTATTAGAGATTATGAACGTTTTGCCAAGGAGGCAAAAGAGATTTGTAAAGGTCGCGTGTATACCGATCATTTACGTCGTTATGCGTATGGCGTTGATGCGTCCTGCTATAGCTATTTACCAAAGGTTGTTGTAAAAGCTGAGGATGAACGCGAAGTAAGACGCCTCATTCGTTTATGCCAACAATGCGGCACACCATTTACATTCCGTGCGGCTGGTTCTTCTTTGTCTGGTCAGTGTTCCAGTGAAGACGTGCTCATCGTATGTAATGATGGCTTCAAAAAAATGGAAGTTATTGACGATGGCAAAGCCTTAAAATGTGAATGCGGTGTTATTGGTTCCGATGCGAACGATTTATTGAAACCGTACAATCGTAAAATCGGGCCAGATCCTGCAACGCTTGCAACGGCATTAGTGGGCGGTATTTTAAATAATAACTCCTCTGGTATGTGCTGTGGTACGGCGCAGAACTCTTATAAAACCATTCGCTCTATTCGTGTTGTTTTATTAGACGGCTCTATTCTTGATACGTCTGATCAAAAGAGTATCGATCAATTCCTCAAAGAAAAACCTCAAATGGTAGAAGATCTCTTACAATTGCGCAAAGAAATCTTGGCTGACGAAGAATTGACTCATTTGATTCATCATAAATACAAAATTAAAAATACTACAGGCTACGGCTTGAACTCCCTCGTTGATTTTGAAGATATTATCGATATCATCAACCACTTGTTCATCGGTTCTGAAGGTACATTGGGCTTCGTATCTGAAGTAGTGTACAACACTGTTGAAGACGTGCCTCATAAAGGTTGCGGTTTGATGTTCTTCAAAACATTGAACGATGCATCCCTTGCGGTTGTAGCGTTGGCTAATATGGGACGTGAAAAGGTTATTGCTGCAGAAATGATGGACTATCAGTCCTTGCGCGCCGTTCAAGCCTTAGATAACGTGCCTGACTTCGTTCGTGAAGTGCCTGAAGGTACAAGTGCCATCTTGTTCCAAACTGAAAGTTACTCCAAAGAAACTGTAGATGAAAACTTAGCTTTCATTAAAGAACAATTGAAAGATATTCCGACAGCTATTCCTAGTCTCTACTCTCAAGACCCTAAGGAATACGATTCTTGGTGGGCTATCCGTAAAGGTATCTTGCCAATCGTTGGCGGTCAACGCAGAAAAGGCACCACTGTTATTACAGAGGATGTATGCTTCCAAATTGAAGACTTCACTAAGGGCATCGAAATGATTACGGAATTGTTCCATAAATACGATTTCGTAGACGGTGGCGTAATCTTCGGTCATGCTTTGTCTGGTAACGTTCACTTCAATATTACCCCTGACTTCAGTGATCTTAAAGATACTAAGAACTTTGGTGATTTGGTAAAAGAAATGTCCGAGCGCGTATCTGGTTTTGGTGGTTCTTTGAAAGCTGAACACGGTACAGGCCGCATGGTAGCACCATTCGTTGAAATGGAATGGGGCAAAAAAGCGTACGAAATCAATCGTCGCATCAAAGCTATCTTTGACCCTGAACGTATCTTGAACCCAGATGTTATCATCACAGATGATTCAGATGTGTACAAGAAAAACCTTAAAGCACAATGCGCTATCGATGATGCTTTCACAATCTGTATGGAATGCGGTTTCTGTGAAAAACATTGTCCAAGCCGTAATTTAACATTGACTCCACGTCAACGGATTGCGTTGTTGCGTGAAACGAAACGCCTTGAAAACGAAGGTAATTTCACATTGGCATCCGAGCTCAGAAAGGGCTACGAATACTACGGTGTGGAAACTTGTGCAGCTTGCTCTATGTGTAAAGGTCTTTGCCCACTCAGCATCGATACTGCTCAAATCGCATTGTCCATGCGTCGCATTGATCCACCTGCACCAGAATTGGCTAAGAAGATTTACGACAATTTCTCCACAACGCTTCAAATGGCTCGCGCCGGCGTAAGCCTTGAAGGCATTGCAGGCTCCATCATTACGCAAAAAGCAATTTCCAAGATTACCGACGGTTTACATGGCGTAACAGGTATTACACCGTACTTACCTAAAACAACGCCTAAGGCTAACCACTATAGATTGAGAAATCGTATTAAACCAACTAACTTTGAAAAAGTTGTATACTTCAGTACGTGTGCGAACCGCGCCTTCAAACCGAACCAAGGTTATGACGATGATCGTAGCCTACAACAAGTAGTGGAAAGCCTCTGCAACAAGGCTCATATCGATATTATTTATCCTCAACATATCGAAAACCTATGCTGCGGCTTGAGCTTTGAAAACTACGATGACGTTCATGAGCGCGCTGTTAAGGACTTACACGATGCATTGATGAAAGCTTCTCAAAATGGTAAATATCCAATTGTAATTGACCATAGCGCATGCTTCAACCATGCTTTCAAACATATGCCAGACTTAGAAATAAACGATATTTCTGAATTCTTGTGCAAATATGTAGTGCCTCATCTCGACATTGAAAAATGCGATGAACGTGTTATCGTACACAAACAATGTAAGATTAAATCTTTGAACAAATCCCAATACATTGAAGACTTGGCTCGCCTCTGCACAGATCATGTATTCAACATTAAATCCTTTGCGTGCGACGGATTTGCTGGCCAAAAAGGTTTCTTCACGCCAGAACTCAACAAAGCGGCTACGAAAGATCTTGCTGGTGAAATTGCTGAATACGGCGCAACACTAGGCGTAAGCTCCAGCTCTACTTGTGAAATCGGTCTTGGTGAAAGCGGTGGTATCCCATTCGTAGGCGTTGCATTCCTATTAGACCGTTGCTCTAAAGCAAAAAAATAATATATAAGCCTTATAATAGGTAGCGTTTACTATGGGTATATTATTATGCTATACTACGTATAGGTAGAGTGTATGAAATTACCGACAATATAACGAAAAAGGACGAGTTATGGCTCGTCCTTTTTTGTATGTAGTTTTGGTATAATTGTAATGGTAATTAAGAAATTAAGTAATAGTATTACTTATTGTAATCATATTAAATAATGAAGATATACGACATAATGTGTTTGTATTATATAGATAATATAGAGGTAATATATGAAATATATTCTGTTATGTATTTGCTTGCTTAGCCTATTAGGTTGTGGCACAGATACTAAGACTCAGCAAGATACTAAACCTACAACAACAGCTAATGAACAAGCTAAAACAGCACAAGATCAAGATGCCCATGTTATGGCCGCTAAGCAGGCTCTGTCCTCTGGTGATTATGCTAAAGCTATTGAGGAAGCGAATGCTGCTATTAAAGCAGACGCAAACAACGGAGAAGCTTATTCCATTCGTGGTTTCGCAACGGCCTTGAATGGTGATACAGCTAAAGGCTTAGCAGATACTAAAAAAGCTTATGATTTAGATCCTAATAATGTAGCGAATTTCTATAACATGGCCATGGTGTACAAGTTACAAGGCCAATTAAACGACTCTAAAGAATGGTTTGAAAAGGTATTAGAAAAGGACCCTAGCAACACTTGGTCTGTGTATGGCATTGCTACCATTTATGCAGACCAAGGGGATGATACTAAGGCCCTTGATTGGCTTGAAAAGGCGATTACAATTGATCCATCTGTAAAATCCGTTGCAGCAGGTCAAGACCATTTTGAACGCTTTCACAATAATACGCGATTTAAAACATTAGTAGGATTATAGGCATGGACACTAAACAAATCATTCGCCATATTATAAAGTTAGTTGGTTTCTTCTATTGGTTCATTTTTTTGTATTTGGGCGGTCAAATGCTAGGCAGCTGGTCTGACTTTATGACTCGGTACAATATTGAAACACCTATTTTTCTTACTTTTATCGTTGTGATAGGGTGTATTGTTACGCCTTATTTAGTATTTTATTGGAAAAAACTGAATCCTCGTACAAAACCGCCCTATTTAGTGCGCTGTCTCAGTGCCTACATGGATCAACTAGAGGACCGACATAGCATTTGGTTTGATGTACTCTATGTACTCAAACTATTGCTCTATTTTGTAACCATCATGTGGATGATCTGCGTAGGTCTGCTAACACTTGCAATCATTGCGTGGACTGTAGTTCTAATTTTGCTGAGTCATTGATGGTGTAAATTTACATTGTTTTTTCTACTAACGCTTCTTGTAAAAGCTGAGAAAAATTAATCCCTTTAGCTAAAGCTCTATCGTTAAGCCATGCTGGAATTGTTAATGTTTTCTTTACGGATTTACTGTTTTTAGCTAAATCAATATCTGTTTGTACTAATGTAGGATAGGTTGTATCCGTACAAGGTAAGTTGCGAATAGATGTAGGGGCTGGTAAACTTTCTCCATCTTCTAAGGCTCCTAAAATATATAGCTCCATCGCCTCTTGGGCATTAGTTACAAGCTCTGTTAGTGTTGAGCCAGTACTACTTGTATATTCTAAGTCTGGAAACTCAGCCCAGAAACCATCAGCATCATCATGGATTATAGCAGGGTATATAAATTTCATATTTCCTCCTTATTTTAGTCCGGTTCTCTTCAAAATGGCATTTAATAAACCTATCGGTACATCCTTGCCATGTACGGCAATTACTTCGACTTGATCATCTTTTTTCAAACGATGATGACTTCCTCGTTGGCGTACATCCTTCCAACCATTTTTTAACAGTAGTTTAAGTAAATCTTTGTCCTTCATAGGCTCTCCTTTTATGATAACACGTATATACGTATAAAACAATTGATAGGAGTATTACTTATCTCATCTGTAGTCTAGCATCGTTTTTGGCTGCATAGTGGTGACCATTGGTCACCTAGGTTCCTATTAGTCACTTGACAATATAGTTTTAGAAATGAACAGTTTGAATATAAATAAATCGAATTAATAGGGATAAGAAAATATTGGGATAATTGTAAAAGCAATAATGCAAAAAAGCTATATCAAATGTAGAGCGCATTTGATACAGCTTTTTATAGTTCCTTATTTAGTTCGTGTTAGTTGATTGGACATGGTGTAGATAGCTAGTGCTATCCAGATGCAACTGAAGGCAATCATTTGTGGTGTATCGAAGCTTTCACCAAAGTAGAAGATGGCTAGCAATAACGCGATGGTTGGAGATACATATTGCAGGAAGCCTAGCAGGTTGAGCGGCAATAGTTGTGCGCCGTAGGAGAATAGCACTAATGGTACAGATGTAGTGAGGCCACAGGCGATGAGTAGCAAGGTGGTGTACCAGTCTGTGCCGAAATAGGACCATACTGTGTTATCGACCATAGTTGTATAGAGTAAGGCGAGGGGCGTTAAGAGCCATGCTTCGAAGGCAATGCTCGTAAAAGGCGAGATGAGTAGTTTCTTTTTTACAACCCCATAGAGGCCAAAGGAGACCGCAAGGATCAACGATACTATTGGTAAGGAGCCCAATTGATAGGTGAGCAAGGCAATGCCGATGGTGGCGATGAGAACGCTCAGCTTTTTCGGGGTGCTTAGAAATTCTTTGAATAGGATAACACCTAATACTACGTTGAGGAGTGGGTTTATGTAATAGCCCAAACTCGTATTCATAACTTGATTGTTGGCGATGGCCCAAATATAGGTGAACCAATTAATGCTGATGATAACAGAGGCGACCAAAAGTAATACGAGTTGTGATCGTTGTTCTCTTAGTAATTGAAAGTCTTTTTTGAATTGCTTAAAATGCATGCCAAATACAACGATAGCCATGCAGATGCCGGACCAGATAATGCGTTGTGCCAGTATATTATACGGTGAAATATGGTTTAATAATGCCCAATACAGAGGGAGTAACCCCCAGATTATATAGCAACTAAGGGCTGTTACTAGCCCTTTTTTGTTTGTCTGCTCCATAATGCATCCTCCATCCTTCATAATGCCGCCTCTTGATAGTTCTTATTATATCATTGCTCATAGACGATGGGATGTGAATATGAGTTTTAGTTATTGCACATGACTTTCAGTTATAACCTAAAATTTGTTACTTATGATTAACTGTTATGTTCATTGACTTTGTGCATAATCTTACACTATATTGGACTTAGAACAACGAATATAGAGAATAGGTGTCGCAAGACTTAATAGAGAAATCGGTACAAGCCGATGCGGTCCCGCCACTGTAAGGACGAGCCTGCTTTCATAGATGTCACTGGAGCAATCTGGGAAGGCGAAAGCGAGGTGATGAGCCCGAGCCAGGAGAACTGCCTATTTGATAATCACCGTTATGTACCTACGAGCGATAGGAAGGGGATTGAGGTATGCTGGTTTCAGTATTTTTTTGGCGTACCTTTCAATAAGAAACCTTACGTGTCACTTTTGGGTGGCACGTTTTTTGTTGCCCTTGAAAGTGGCTGTTTAGCGTATGAATCAGGCTTTATAATGATTGAATTAAGGGACATAGACTTGAGGTTGATGTGGTCCAAGAACAGGAAAGCTCGTGTGATTCATAGATATAACACTTCGCAGGTACGGTGCGCTGTTTCTCGGTATGGTTTCGAGTTGAAAAGGAGGCACATATATGTCTGACAAAAAGACTTCGAAGGACGCAGAACGCGATCTATTGGCACCTGTATCCTTTGACGAATTTGAGAAACCTACGTATGAACAATGGCAGGCTGAAGTTGAAAAGGCGTTAAAAGGTGGGGACTTCCACAAGAAGATGTTCACGAAAACCTATGAAGGTATTACGTTGCAGCCAATTTACACACCTGCACTGCATGGAGAAAAAATTCCAAAAGGTGTATACCCTGGGGCAGGCGAGTTCCTACGTGGCACGAAGGCAAGTGGTTATATTAAAGAGTCTTGGGGCGTATCCCAGTACGTAGACGATTCCTTGCCTAAAGATGCTAACCATGCAAGTTTATACGAAATTGTAAAAGGTGGCACCATCCACAACATTCGCCTTGATGAGGCGACACGCCATGATCAAGATGTACAAGTTGGGGCATCCGTCGGCGTTGGTGGTACATCCTTGTCCACCATGGATGACTGCAGTCAATTGATCGAGCGTTTTAATCTTAAAGAAAATCCTTTATACATTGAAACAGGCGCTTCTGCAGCAATCTTGATCGGTATGTTAGCAGCCACTGTGAAAGGCTCTAAAAAACAAACAGCTGACTTGAAAGGTCTCGTTGGTGCAGACCCTGTAGGCGTTTGGGCTAAAGACGGTGCATTGCATATTTCTTTAGATACAGCCTTTGATGAAATGGCACATACTGTTGTATGGGCTAAAGAACAAGCACCAGAGCTTAAAACAGTACTCGTATCTGGTGACGTATACGCTAATGGCGGCGCTAACGATGTGCAAGAGGTTGCTTATGCATTGGCAACGGCTGTTTGCTATGTACGTCAACTAGCACAACGGAACATCGATATTCACACCATCGCGAAGAGCATGATGTTCACATTCTCTTTAGGTGCTAACTTCTTTATGGAAATTGCTAAATTACGTGCGTTGCGCGTACTTTGGGCTCGCATCATGGAAGCATTCGGTGCTGAAGAAGCGGACCGCACCGTTCATGTACATGGTAGAACATCTGCTTTCACAAAAACTGTATACGACCCATATGTAAACTTGTTGCGTAATACAACACAAGCATTCTCTGGCGTTGTAGGCGGTTTGAACAGCCTTGAAGTATCTCCATTCGACCAACCAATTCGCAAAGCGGACGATTTCTCGCGCCGTATTGCCCGTAATATCCAAGTTATGTTGCAAACTGAATTCGAGTTGCGTCAACCTGTGGACCCTGTAGGCGGTTCTTGGTACGTGGAAACATTGGCTGCCGAATTATGCGAAAAAATCTGGGCTGAGTTCCAAACTATCGAATCTAAAGGCGGCATCGTGGCGGCCTTGAAAGAAGGCTATCCACAAGCTCAAGTTAAAGCAATCCTCGATGAACGCTTCAAAAACCTTGCATTCCGTAAGGATGTGGCTGTTGGTAACAACATGTATGCGAACATGACGGAAGAATTGCTGGATCCAAAACCAGAAAATCAAGAAACATTGCGTCAAAAACGTGTGGCTCAAATCGATGAGTACTTGGCAGGTGCAGAGGCTGATGCGGTTGTGAAAGCACAGGCTACCCTAGAAGCAAGTACGACAGAACCGGGCGCTTTGATTGGTCTCATCGAACTTGGTGCATTGCAAAAATTGACAATGCGTCAAATCCGCAAGTCCTTAGACGCTGGCGATATTTCGTCTGAAACAATTGAACCAATTACAGCACATCGCTGGACTGAACAATTTGAAGCACTTCGTATGCGCACTGAAAACTATAAACAACGTACGAAAGACAATGTGAAGGTATTCTTGGCTAATATGGGCCCAATCCCTCAACATAAACCTCGTGCAGACTTCTCCACAGGCTTCTTCGAAGTAGGTGCTTTTGAAGTTATTAAAAATGATGGACATGAAACAACGGCTGATGCGGCGAAGGCTGCTCGTGAAAGTGGTGCCGATGTTGTCGTTATCTGTTCCACAGATGATACATATCCAGAATTAGTACCACCACTTGCAAAAGAATTGAAAGAAACTATGCCTAATGTAACAGTTATCTTGGCAGGGGCACCTCCTAAGGACCTTGAGCCTGTATACCGTGAAGCTGGCGTAGACGACTTCATTTCCGTTCGTGCAAATTGTTACGAAATCTTGAATACATTACAAGATAAGAAAGGGATGTGAGCTCATGTTTAAAAATCCAGACTTCTCCTCTCTTGGCTTGGGAACGCAGTCACCGACATCTCGCGATGCATGGCTTGCTGAACTTCAAAAAGAAACAGGAAAAAGCTTTGAAGATTTATATAATACGACAATGGAGCAAATCCAACTAAAACCTCTCTATACAGAGATGGATTATGAAGGAATGACACACCTTGATTATATGGCTGGTGTACCTCCATTCTTGCGTGGACCTTATTCCACAATGTACGTAACTCGTCCTTGGACAGTACGTCAGTACGCTGGTTTCTCCACAGCCGAAGAATCCAATGCGTTCTATCGTCGTAACTTGGCAGCGGGCCAAAAAGGTTTGTCTATCGCCTTTGACCTTGCCACACACCGTGGTTACGACTCCGACCATCCTCGCGTAGTAGGTGACGTTGGTAAAGCCGGTGTTGCGGTAGACTCCATCCTCGATATGGAAATTCTATTCTCCGGTATTCCTCTCGACCAAATGTCCGTATCCATGACAATGAACGGCGCCGTATTGCCTGTTATGGCGTTCTATATCCTAGCTGGTGAAGAACAAGGCGTTGATAAAAAGGTTATGGCTGGTACAATTCAAAATGATATCTTGAAAGAGTTCATGGTACGTAATACTTATATTTACCCTCCAGCTACGTCCATGCGCATCATCGGCGATATCTTTGCGTACACATCTCAGTACATGCCTAAATTCAACAGTATCTCCATTTCTGGCTACCATATGCAAGAAGCAGGCGCTACGGCAGATATCGAATTAGGTTACACATTGGCCGATGGTCTTGAATACATCCGTACCGGTGTAAATGCAGGCCTTCACGTAGATAAATTCGCTCCACGTTTGTCCTTCTTCTGGGCAATCGGGAAGAACTACTTCATGGAAGTGGCGAAAATGCGTGCTGCTCGTATGTTGTGGGCTAAGATTATTAAAAGCTTTGGTTCTGAAAATCCTAAATCCATGGCTCTTCGTACACATAGCCAAACTTCTGGGTGGTCCTTAACAGAACAAGATCCATTTAACAACGTAGCTCGTACATGTATGGAAGCGATGGGCGCTGCATTGGGCCATACGCAATCTCTACATACCAATGCGCTTGATGAAGCCATTGCGTTGCCTACGGACTTCTCTGCACGTATTGCCCGTAATACTCAGCTTTACATTCAAGACGAAACTAAGGTATGTAAGGTTATCGATCCATGGGGCGGTTCCTACTATGTAGAAGCATTGACTGATGAATTAATTCGCCGTGCTTGGGGTCATATCCAAGAAATCGAATCTCTTGGCGGTATGGCGAAAGCGATTGATACTGGTCTTCCTAAGATGCGTATCGAAGAAGCGGCAGCTCGTCGCCAAGCTCGTATCGACTCTGGCCGTGAAGCGATCATCGGCATCAATAAATATCGTCTAGATAAAGAAGATCCATTGGATATCCTCGACGTAGATAACACGGCTGTACGGGAAGCGCAAATCCGTCGTCTTGAACAATTGCGTGCTAACCGCGACGAAGAAAAGGTTCAATCCTGCCTCGAAGCGATTACGAATGCTACAGAATCCGGAGAAGGCAACTTGCTTGCCCTTGCCCTTGAAGCAGCTCGTGCTCGTGCATCTTTGGGGGAAATTTCCTTTGCTGTTGAAAAGGTTTGTGGCCGTCATAAAGCGGTTATTCGCTCTATTTCTGGCGTATACTCTAGCGAATATGAAGATGACGATGTTATCAAAGAAGTACGTCAAATGGCAGATGACTTCGAAGAACTCGAAGGTCGTCGCCCTCGTATCATGATTGCGAAGATGGGCCAAGATGGTCATGATCGCGGTGCCAAAGTTATCGCTACATCCTTCGCAGATATGGGCTTCGACGTAGATATCGGACCTTTGTTCCAAACGCCAGAAGAAACAGCACAAGATGCGGTGGATAATGACGTTCACATCGTCGGCTTCAGTTCCCTTGCGGCAGGTCACAAAACATTGTTACCTCAACTTGTGGAAGAACTCAACAAGCGCGGTCGTGGAGATATTTTGGTTGCCATCGGTGGCGTAATCCCTGCTCAGGACTATGAGTTCCTACGCGAACATGGCGCAGTGGCTATCTTTGGCCCTGGTACAGTCTTGCCTGTAGCGGCTAAGAAATTGCTAGAAACATTGACTAGTCACATTCAAGACGAGTCTGATGACTGATACTTATCGTCCCGATTGGGTGCCAGAAGATGCGAAGAAAGATGATACCTTCGCGTGTCATGTCATGAAAGGCGTCAAGGAAATGCACGACGGCCTTTTATCTAGCTCCGCTCACCTGGCTCCGTCGGTACGTCCCGTACAGCGGCGAAAGAAGTTAACTGTCGCTGATTATGTACGCGGTATCGAGCAGGGGGACCGCGTTATACTTTCACGGGCTATCACATTAGTAGAAAGTAATAATAAGGAACACTTTAAATTAGCTCAACAAGTATTGCAAGCTATATTGCCTCGCACGGGCAAGGCGTTGCGCATCGGTATTACTGGTGTGCCTGGGGCCGGTAAAAGTACATTTATTGAAGCCTTTGGCAATATGCTCATTGAAGCAGGTTACAAGGTGGCCGTACTTGCTGTAGACCCTACAAGCCAAGTCACAAAGGGCAGTATTTTAGGCGATAAAACGCGGATGGAAACATTGACGAAACATCCTGACGCGTACATTCGTCCATCGCCGGCTGGTGGCACACTGGGCGGTGTAGCTCGTAAAAGTAGAGAGACTATGCTACTTTGCGAGGCTGCTGGATACGATATCATTCTCGTTGAAACCGTTGGGGTTGGGCAAAGTGAAGTTACCGTGCGTTCCATGGTAGACTTCTTTATGCTCATCGTATTAACTGGTGCAGGCGATGAATTACAAGGCATCAAAAAAGGCGTTATGGAGCTGGCTGATGCTATTGTGGTCAACAAGGCTGATGGGGATAACCTCAAGCGTGCTCTCATCGCTCGTAGCGATTACGATCGGATGTTGCATTACATTCGTCCGGCTACGGAAAAATGGAAAACCCAAGCCTACACATGTTCAGCAGTGACAAAGGATGGTCTCGATGAATTATGGGATGTCATCCAAGAATTTGCTGAACAAGGTAAAGAAAATGGGGTATTCTTAAAACGCCGTCAAGAACAATCCCTTCGTTGGGTACGCGATATGATTGATGAACACTTGCACAATCTATTCTTTAATAATATAGTCATTCAAGGTCGCATGGGCGAAGTGGAATCTGCTGTCTTAGACGGAGAAATGAGCGAATCTCAAGCCGTAGAAGAATTAATTACTGTCTTTGACAAGTCCTTAAGATAACATAAAAGGCATAGTATCAAATGTGCTATAGGCCAAGTGCCGTAGTACATTGATGCTATGCCTTTTTCTGTATAATAATAAATAATTAGTCTTAATTAGCTAATAAAAGCTAGATGTTCTATAAGTTCATCTTTTTAAATTGCTAAAGTCGGTGTATAATTAAAGTATATTCACCGTTAATGTTATGAGGGGGACATTCAAATGAACAAAAAACTGTTATTACCAATCGGTGTAGTCGTTTTGATTATTGGTATTGCCATTTTATTGTTAAATCCAGATCCGGCGGCGGCTAATTTGGAAATTGCAAGAAATGCGACTAATGCGCAAGCAGCAGCTAAGGCTATCTCTGCGAATAACCAATCTTACACCTTGTGGTATTCTATCGGTATGTTCTGTAGCGGTTTAGGACTGGCTTTAGGCGTAGGTGGCTTCATCGTAAACATCATTAAAAAAGACTAATCTAGTTTGTGTGCTACGATTTAAAAGGCTGTACTAGAATGTAGATCATTTTAGTACAGCCTTTTTGCATATATTTTATTATACTCTATTTTTTTGTGAAAGTTCTAATCCTCAATTTATATGGCTATTACCTTGCAAATTTATATGGTTATGACGTGGTAAATTTATGTGGCTTTTACGTCGCATATCTTGTTTTTTGATAAGGTAAAACGTGATATAATTAACCAGATAGAGCCTAAAGGGTAAAAGGCTTTTGGAGGTTAGTATGAGTAGTATAGCGCATTTATTTGTAGCTGGTGGGTTTGTTATGTATCCACTAGTGATTTTTTTGCTTTTCGCTTTGATGATCGGTATTGAGCGTATCGTGTTATATCGCAAGTTCACTAAGGATTTGCGTCGCTTTAATAAGGTGTTAGAGAAGAACCAATCTTGGGTCATGCTACCAAGTGTTCTAGAACGAGACACAGAGGAGCTCGGTTCTTTATTTGCTCGCGCTATGCGCAGTGCAAAGAACTATAATGGTTTAGAAAACCGTTTGCAAGACGTAGTATCTTATGCCGATGAGCGTTTAAAACGCGGCCTTAGCTGGCTCAGTATGATTGTAACGATGGCACCGTTGTTGGGCCTATTGGGTACAGTGCTCGGTATGATTCGCGCCTTTGCTGTGGTAGGCGGCGATATTGGGGCTCCTACTATCATTACAGGAGGTGTGTCGGAAGCCTTGGTGGCAACGGCTACTGGCTTGACCGTAGCGATTATCGCTCTTGGCTTTCACAGTTACTGTGCAGCAAAGGTAAATGATTCGATTACTACATTAGAGCATGAGTGCGGCAACATCCTCGATGCGTACAACGAGGAGCATGATATATGAGACGACGCACATTAGGGGTTAAAAAAGAACCGACTATCATGATTATCCCCATGATCGATATCGTATTCTTTTTATTGGTATTTTTCATGGTGGGCACGTTGTATATGAATACAGAGCAGCAAATTCCGCTTAATTTGCCATCTGCATCGACGTCTACAGCAAAATCTATTGAGCCTATTACGATTACGCTCACCACGACGCACACGCTATATATCGACAATCAGGAAATCTCTTCCAATCGATTGGCCGAAGAGGTACAAGCTATCGTGAAACAAGCGCCGCGACA
The DNA here is from genome assembly GCF_934190855.1 of uncultured Veillonella sp. Classification (GTDB taxonomy): domain Bacteria; phylum Bacillota; class Negativicutes; order Veillonellales; family Veillonellaceae; genus Veillonella. The sequence goes on from NZ_CAKPTN010000019.1 coordinate 14,920, forward strand.
AGCTTTTATCATTCGCGCGTCCAAGGACGTGTATTATAGCGAGGTTATCGCTCTCTTAGACATGCTCAAGGTGAATGGCGCTAAATATATTAGCGTCGCTACGGAACGGAAGTGATTCTATGTTTGAATCGCATTATCTGAAACCGTTTATCGTGTCCTTAGGCATTACGACCATACTCATCTCTGGCATGGGCCTTTCGTTGCGGGGGATGGCCGGTACTGGTGCTGCTCATGATGCGGCGGAAATTAGCTTTAATTTGCCTGATGATGGTGAAAGCGATACAGGGGTAGCTACCGTTGAGGAACTACCAAAACCTGTGGAAAAGCCTACGGGAAAAATACTGGACGAAACTCCAGCAGGGGCGGCTCCTAAGGTGAATCCATCGCTAGATGAGCGCAAGCAAGGGGATGAACGTACGAAAGAGTTAAGTGAAAGTACAGCACCATCTAGTGTGCGCCGAGAATGGGCTGTTCCAAAGGCTATTGAGTCAGAATCGAGTAGCAGTGAACAAGCGGTAGTTACGCATGGGACTGATTCTAGGGATGGAAACTCCTCCAAGAATAGTAGGGCGCCTATCGGTAAAGATGTAACATCGGATCCGAATGCAAATGGCAACGGGCTGCCTGAATCTAGTGACTTATCCTTCTTATCTGATTTAGCATTGAGTCTGTTGACGCCAGGGCAACAAGCACTTTTACAAAAACCAGATATTAATCCTCATGACTATTTGCGGACTGTGCAAGAACAGGGGCGAGCATCCGTCGTAACCGGCAAGGTCGTAGTACGGGTTAACTTTGATGTAAATGGTAACGTCATTGTTGGGGAACATACGCCACTCATTGTAGACGATGTACCGGAAGCCGTACGAGACGAAGCGCTGCGCATTATCAAAAGCAGTGGCTCCATCGTTAATCGACGGGGTGAACCTGTTTACCTAGCAGTTCCCGTTATTCTAGGACAATAAAGAGGCATATCTCATACAAATGTATGTAAGATATGCCTCTTTTGTTATGTTTGTATGTAATGAATGTTTAATTGAAACGATATATGTTACGACGTAATTTAAGGTATCCTTATGTTAGTCCTGATTGGTTAACATTGTTTTCGTAGAGTTAAATACCGCAAGGTATACGATGGCACCACCGATAAATAAGGTAGCTTGCATTGGAACACTAAATTGATTAGCACGCCACAATGCGAAGGCGTAGAAGAACATAGTCACTAGCATGATGAGGAATGCAATGATAACGCGTACATTGGTGTTAACCGCTAAGGATGTAGTAATACGAGATTTATTGAGTATCACGTAAATCAAGGATACGATGATATCTGCTGTAAAGATGGAGAATACATAGTTGAGATCAAACTCTCCAAATAGAACTACAGCCAAGCCGATAAAGCTGAGCCCAAAGAATAGGCGTAATAAAATGCCTATAGTATTCGATTCATTGCGCTGCGCACGACGCTCTTTGCGATTTAAATTTGCCATGGAAGCCTCCCAGTAATGATATACAAGCCCATGTATATTTCAGATAGCTCTAGTATATCATTTTATTAGTATAAATACTAAATTAAAGTCATCACTATTAAATACGAACGATTAGCAAATTTAATATAATTATCATTCGGAAAATTGTCGGTCTTTCGTTGAATGGAGCTTTCACATATGGTACAATAATCCTATAAATCTAGCTTTTATCATGCAAAGGAGACATCATGATACCACGTTATACACGAGAAGAAATGGGCCATATTTGGAGCGAGCGCAACGAGTTCGACACAATGTTATTGGTGGAGATCCTCGCATCCGAGGCGCAAGCTGAATTGGGCATTATCCCTAAAGAAGCGGCAAAAACAATTCGCGAAAAAGCCGATTTCGACGTTGAGCGCATTCATGAAATTGAAAAGGAAACAAACCACGATATCATTTCCTTCGTAACGGCAGTAGGCGAATACGTAGGTCCTGAAGCGGCTAAATATATCCATCTTGGTCTTACATCTACAGACGTTAAAGATACAGCACTTGGTTACATGATGAAACAAGCGTGCGACATCTTGATTGCTGACTTGAAACGCTTGCACGAAGTATTACGTCGTCGCGCAGCTGAGTTCAAATATACACCTATGATTGGCCGTACTCATGGTATCCACGGTGAACCAACTACATTTGGTTTGAAATTGGCGTTGTGGATGGCTGAAGTAGAACGCGACATCGAACGCATGGAACATGCTCGTAAAAGCGTGGCTGTAGGTAAATTGTCCGGCGCTGTTGGTACGTACTCCAATATCGATCCATTCGTAGAGCAATACGTATGTGAAAAATTAGGTCTTGAACCTGTTAAAATTGCTACGCAAGTCGTACAACGTGACCGTCACGCTGAATTGTTGTCCACTATTGCTGTTGTAGGCGGCACATTGGATAAAATCGGCAAAGAAATTCGTCACTTACAACGTACAGAAGTACGCGAAGCGGAAGAATATTTCAGCCCTAAACAAAAGGGTTCCTCTGCGATGCCTCATAAACGCAATCCTATTACTTGTGAAAGAATCTGCGGTATGGCTCGCTTACTTCGTGGCTATGCACAATCTGCTTTCGAAGATCAAGCTTTGTGGCATGAACGCGATATTTCCCACAGCTCTGTGGAACGGGTAATCTTGCCAGATGCAACAATCGCGTTGAATTACATGCTTCATTTAACAATCCGCACTATCGATAA
>NZ_CAKPTN010000020.1 GCF_934190855.1 uncultured Veillonella sp.
GTACAAGGGTTTACAGATACGGATACGATCTTACGAGGATCGATGCCTTTTTTCTCTGCAAAGTATGTTTTGATCATAGCCGCTTCCATAGCGATACAAGAACGTGTGGAAGACAAGTTAGGAAGCAATTCTGGGAAGTAGATTTCCGCAAAGCGTACCCACGCTGGGCAGCAGCTTGTGAACTGAGGAATTTGGCCGCCTTTGTTAAGACGATCTACAAGCTCAGATGCTTCTTCCATGATTGTTAAGTCCGCACCGAAGTTAGTGTCTACTACATAGTCTGCACCAAGTGCACGCAATGCGCCAACCATTTTACCTTCAAGGAAAGTACCTGGTTCATAACCGAAGCCTTCACCGATAGCTACGCGAACAGCTGGAGCTGTTTGGATAACAACGATTTTTTCAGGATCTGCAAGCGCTGCTTTCACCTTATCAAGCTCGGATTTAGCATGCATGGAGTCGAATGGGCATGCTGCCGCACATTGACCGCAATGAATACATACAGGCACATCGCCGTTTGCATCAAGGTCGTAGTAATCAAGTACGCTCATTACATCCGCACAAGCGCGACGGCATAACGTACAGTTTTTACACTTGGAAATGTCGTGATAAATGGATGGATTGTCGAGTGCAATCGGCACGCGTTTATCGATAAATTCGTATTGAGACATGAGGACCTCCTCTACCTAACTATAACTATCAAACCTTTTGGGACGAAATATGCTAAACTACGGAGCACTACGCCCTAACCATACTTCTTCATCGTATCTATAGTATACGCTATAGTGAAAGTTTATACTATGTAGAATTGTTACACTTTTACCCAAAATCTATAAAAAAGTGTAATATAAATCACATTTTACCACGAATAGATAAATAATTCACCTTTTTCAAGGGAATTGAAAGAGCAATACACAAAAAACGCACGTCCTCCATAGGAGAACGTGCGTGTGTGAAGCTTTCACCAAAATAATCTGTTTAAACGAGACAATACTGATTAACAATGTACTACGGCTAAGCAGCGTACTACGACTAAGCAGTGTGCTCGTTTATAGGATTAGATTATTTACCACCCCAGATAAGTTGGAATACTGCTTGCGCAGGAGTACCTGGCTCAACCTTACGGCTATTTTTGTTAGGTTGTTCCTCTTTCACTACATAACCTTGTGGATCGTAAAGAGTAACCTTAAGGTCTTTTACTTCCTGTTTTTTACGGTTGAACTCTTCAGTCACGATGTAGTGGTAACCTTCGTAGTCCATAGCTTTAATGTTCATTACAGCTTTTTTATCATCTTTTTTAACGGAATCATTGTCGATAGACCACGTAATACCGTTGCTGTCAGTACCTACAGTGTACCAGTTAGCAGCATCAACACTACCGATGCCACCAATCAATAAAGCGCCTGCTGCCAAAACAGCTGCCAATGTTTTTTTCATATTTTACCTCTCGAATTAAATACAAGAATATGAAATCTAGTATATTCGATAAAACTAAATATTTTATGAAAGACAAACGTACTCAATTTTTAGGTCTTCATAATCCGAATATTTCCTTACCCCAAGTACTATTCCCTTATTTTATACCATAAAATAAGGGAATAATTATTTTTGATACATTTCCTCATCAGAAAATGAGAAAACGGGTGAATATATCTCGTAGGACGACTTAGCTCGCTTTTCCCGAACGCAGATATCGTAAATATCCTCATTAGGATTGGAAGAAAACGGGATATATCTCGTAGGACGACTTAGCTCGCTTTGGAGGACGTAGAGATATATCCCGTTTTCTAAAACTAAAGAGGAAATTTACCAAATCAAGTGATATACGTGATCTAGATTACTTCCTTCTTGTATTTGTATGTCTGTATTGTCGTATGTTTGGCCACCAATCATATAGCCTGCTGGATTGTATACTTTCATCTCCAGCAATTTCGCTGTCTTTGCAGCACGGTTGAATTGCAACGTATAGATAGAGTGATCACCGCTAGGGTCAACAATCTTCAAATTCAACTTAGCCTGTGCATCGTCTTTCTCTACCGTATCATTATCGATATAACCAGTACGACCATCCGCATCAGTATTAAGAGGATACCAACTTTCAGCATAAGACACGCCCACACCAGCACTAAATAACAAACCTGCCACCGCTAAACATGCAAACCATTTTTTCATAACCGTTCTCTCCTGATTAGAAAATCTAAACAACTATGCATTCCGCATAATACAATTCACTATGACTTCATTATAACACCATAATTGCATAATGCTAATAAAAACTCTATAAAATGCATAAATTATATAGACCTCCCTAGGAACGTCTAGCGAGGCGCCTATGGGCTTTAAATAATTCAACGTTTTTAACGGCTGTTATTCGCCCTGTAAGATTACTAAGAAAATAGAAAGCCCCGAACTGTTCTGAAAACGACTTAGTTCACTATGGAGGCTTTCAGGATAGTTCGGGGCTAAATACGTTCTGAATATCTAAATAGACAGAGCGAATAGCAGCTTCTATTAAATTGTTGGATTATTTACCCCATAGGGCCTGCATAACTTCCGCGCCCATGGTATCTTCTTCAATTTTCGTAGGTTTTTGTGCTTCTTTGCTGGACAACAACGCTACGCCAGATGCACTGTATACTGTTGTATCAAGTTCAGTCCATGTTTTTTCTTTGCGATCGATGCGTACTGTGTAGATGTACGTGAAGCCTTCTACATTGTTAATTTTAACAAGTACTGTAGCCGCATCATCTGTTTTATATACAGAAGAGTTGTCGATAAACCATGCTGCATCGTCAGCGTCAGCATCGATATAGTACCAGTCAGCGGCACTGGCTTGGCCAAAGCCACCTACAAAGAAAACCCCTGCTGCAAACATTGCAGCTAACCATTTTTTCATTTCAAAACTCCTTAACGCTAGAGACGACCATCTAAGATGGCCGCCCATAGTGACTTACATATTTGTATCTTACTTAATGATATTATATATTATTCTTCAGTTGCTTCTTCTTCGATTTCAGAACCTGGAATAACAGCAATGCTAGCTACTTTATCACCTTCGTCGAGGTTTTGTGTTTTCACACCAGAAATAGCTTTGCCTTTTTTAACAGCAATATCGTTCATGTTGAAGCGAATAATCTTACCTTGTTCAGAGATAAGCATAACTTCGTCATCATTATGAACAACCTCTACGGATACTACGTCGCCAGTTTTGTTCGTAATCTTGAAGTTCTTAGAGCCTTTACCACCGCGTTTTTGCAATGTGTAAGCTTCCGCATCATTGCGTTTACCGAAACCTTCTTCGGAGATAGTAAACACTTGTGCTTCGCTTTCATCAGCATTAAGAACACCAGCACCTACAACCACGTCGCCAGCATTAAGTTTAATGCCGCGTACACCGTGAGCCGCACGTTTCATGAGACGAACGTCGTTTTCGTTGAAGCGAATAGCGATACCCAATTTAGTACCGAGCAAGATGTCTTGGTTGCCAGTCGTTACGTTGACGGAAATCAAGTGATCCCCTTCGTCGAGGTTGATGGCATTGAGACCAGAACGACGGATGTTGCGGTATTCTTCGATAGCTGTACGTTTTACAACGCCGAACTCAGTTACCATGAATAAGTTTACATCTTCATGAATGCGTTCAAGGTCGATCATAGTCGTAACGGATTCGCCTACAGCTAGTGGCAATACGTTAACCATAGCGGTACCGCGAGAATTACGAGATCCTGCTTCTGGCACTTCGTATGCTTTGAGGCGATATGCTCGGCCAGCGGACGTGAAGAATAACAATGTATTATGCGTGCGAACATGCATAATTTGCGTTACATAATCGTCTTCCTTCGTCTTCATACCGATAACGCCAGCACCACCTTTATGTTGGTTGCGATATACGTTCGCGTTCATCCGTTTGATGTAACCTTGTTTAGTCAAGGTAATAACCATCTCTTCGTCAGCGATGAGGTCCTCTACATCAAGGTCGGACGTATCGATTGTGATTTCAGAACGACGAGGGTCGCCGTATTTTTTCTTCATGTCATCGAGTTCGTCTTTGATGATTTGACGTTGACGCGCTTCGCTAGCCAAGATAGCTTTCAAATCTTCGATCAATGCCAACAATTCCTTGTATTCCTCTTCGATTTTCTCGCGTTCCAAGCCTGTTAAACGGCGTAAACGCATGTCGAGGATGGCTACTGCTTGTTTTTCTGAAAGCCCGAATTTTTGCATCAATGCGTTACGTGCAATTTCGTCAGTTTGAGAACTGCGGATTGTAGCGATCACTTCATCGATGTGGTCGAGGGCGATCAACAAGCCTTCCAAGATGTGAGCACGCGCTTCGGCTTTGTTAAGCTCGAATTGAGTACGGCGTACGATAACATTGAGGCGATGATCTAAGTAGTAACCCAATACTTCTTTCAAATTCAATACGCGAGGATGACCGTCTACGAGGGCTAGCATAATCACGCCGAAAGATTCTTGAAGTTGAGTGTGTTTATATAATTTGTTAAGAACGATATCTGGTTGCACGTCAGCGCGCAATTCGATAACGATGCGCATACCTTGACGGTCAGATTCGTCGCGAAGTGCTGTGATACCATCGATGACTTTGTCGCGGCTCAAGTTCGCAATTGTTTCGATAACGCGAGCCTTGTTAACTTGGTATGGAATCTCAGTCACTACGATTTTATGCTTGCCCTTCGCCATTTCTTCAATGGTTGCACGAGCGCGCATTTTTACGCTGCCACGACCTGTGGAGTACGCTTTTTTAATGCCTTCCCGGCCCAAAATGAGCGCCCCAGTCGGGAAGTCTGGGCCTTTGATTTGCGTCATCAATTCGTCCACAGTTACATCTGGGTTATCGATGAGCATAGTAAGGCCATTACATACCTCGTTGAGGTTGTGCGGTGGAATATTTGTCGCCATCCCTACGGCGATACCGCTGGAACCATTGATGAGAAGATTTGGGATCTTCGCTGGCAATACAGTTGGTTCTTGCAAGCTTTCATCATAGTTCGGCATGAAATCAACAGTTTCCTTGTCGATATCAGCCAGCATTTCTTGAGTAATTTTTGCCATACGTACTTCGGTATAACGCATCGCAGCGGCACTATCGCCGTCGATGGAACCAAAGTTACCGTGGCCGTCTACCAAGAGGTAGCGCGTATTGAAATCTTGCGCCAAACGTACAGTCGCGTTGTAAACGGAGCTATCACCATGTGGATGGTACTTACCGAGTACATCACCGACGATACGAGCGGATTTCTTGTACGGTTTATTTGGCGTCATGCCTGTTTCGTGCATCGCGTACAAAATACGACGATGAACTGGTTTCAAGCCATCGCGCACATCTGGAAGAGCACGCATAACGATTACGGACATCGCATAATCGATATAGGCGTTCTTCATTTCTTTATCAATCTGAACGGGATGAATATTCCCGTGGGACCATTGTTGGTCTGCCACAATCTCACCTCATTTTACTAACACTGATTATAATACATCATAATATTATAGCATTTTTAAGGGATAAACGCTATAAACCCTTTATTATTAACTATGTTCTTTCACAAATCTATCAAAATCAGAAATTACCTTCTGCTGTGTATTAAATACTTCATATTCACTAACAGCTTTCTTCTGTGCTTGTGTCATAGAAATAAATCCTTTATTTCTTAAGATTTGATACTCATTAAAATCTAAAAACTTATCAACACTTTCAATAAAAGCTTTCATAGTAAATGTTTCACGACGTTCGATGATACGTTCTATATAATCAAAAAATGAGGATATCGTTCGCTCAAGTTGTTCAATTTCTTCAACGGATAAATAATTTTTGGCTACAATTACATCTTTTTTATAAATCCGCCCTTCCGGTCCAGATTCCCACGTAGTCAATCCCATATGATCCTTTGTAGCATCTGCATGACTATGAATGATCTCTGCAGCAGTTTGACCAGTTATAGCATAATGAAACTTATTCTGTATTGTTCCAAAAAACTCTCTAGTTATAGGTGATTGTACATCATAATCGATTGCACACGCAGCAAATATATCTGTCACTTGTTGATATATACGACGTTCACTAGCGCGAATTGAGCGGACTCTTCGTAGCAATTCTTTAAAATAATCGTGTCCAAATGAACGTCCATTCTTTAGCATAACATCATCAAGAGCAAAACCTTTGATAATATATTCCCGTAAAACTCCTGTCGCCCAAATTCGAAATTGAGTTGCCTTTTTGCTATTTACTCGATATCCTACCGCAATGATAGCATCAAGATTATAAAAATTAGTTTGATAAATTTTACCATCTTCAGCAGTTGTTTCCATTTTGGAAATAACTGCTGATATAACTAGTTCTCCACTTTCAAATATATTCTTCAGATGCTTACTAATAGCAGGTATATTAACATCAAATAGTTTTGCCATATCTTTTTGTGTCATCCAAAATGTTTCATCTTTGAATAGTACATTCGTGGAAACAGATTCATTCTCTGCTTGATATACAATAACATTTCCTGTAATCGCATTTTCTAAAGATGTCATATAATTCCCCTCTATATTTAATATTTATATCCTATTGAACACTTATAACTATCTCTATCTCTATCCCTTATTTAGTACCCCGCATGCTTTATCATATGATCTAAAATTTTAACAAAGTCTCGTTCTACGGCGGAGGTATCTTTACCAGTGCTGCCAATTCCGGTTAGCATAGTTTCTTTCCAGTCATTTCTTGCCATATACCTAAAACCTATCAAATACTCAGCTTTTGTTTTATCCGCTTCCTCTTTAGGTAAATAGTAAATACCAACGCTTCTGTCAGCACGAGGATGTAACAGTGCTGGATTATCTTGCGGTTTATACTCGCTATATATAAATTTCATAAAGGTTAGAATATCTTCACCCTTTACAGACTTATCTACAAAGATAATTTCATTGGATCTAAATAGAGGTATCTGATTAGTACCGGCTACACGTGTTGCTTCAGATTTCTTTAGCTTTAAAACTTCCTCATGTGTGGCCATTCGCAGGCCATGTTGCTTAGCACGTTCCACCAAAGCAGCATTCAAATGAATTAAATACTCTTGTGAATAGGCAAAATTAGCATTCGTGTATCTTTCACCACCTGGAACCGGCAAGGTTGGACGTTGCACCACAGAATCGGCAGTAAAGGTAAAACCATTGCTTTCATCATAAAAGACATACACATTCCGCTGGAACGGTTTTTCCTGTTCCACTACAGAGGACTGGAGAACAAGATTAGGATGAACAACAGCGAACTCCTTTTCCACGCTAGACTTGATATCCTCTGGCGTCGCAGGATCGCCATTCTCCGTGGTCCACACAAAAGAACAACCGCTCAATAAAAATGTACAAATACACACAACAACTAATGATATATACCTAATCAACTGCTTCATAGATACACCTCTCCCTGACCTATTTTCCTCGCACAGCCTGTTGTATTTCCCGATCAACAACGGTAATTATGTCTCGTTCAATCTGCTCAGAACTCTTATCTTGATAACCAACACCACTCATCAAGGTATCTCGCCAATCTTCCCGCCCTCTAATTTTAAAACTTATTAGGTACAGAGCCTTGCTCTTATCTGTTTCACCATTTGGTAAATAGTAAAAGCTAACCTTACGGCCATACACGCTACTTACTAAGGTCTCGTCACCATTAGGTTTATATAGAGAATATATGTCTCGTAACATACCTACGACACCTGCGCCATTCGATGTTTGATTAAGAAATATAAAATCCCCTTCCTCAAACAAAGGAAGCGTACTATTATCCTCTTTTCGCATAATCTTAGCATCCATTAGCGCTTTGCGCTCCTCATTATTAGCTACCTGAAATCTATACTTTGCAGCAAGCAGTGCTACCTCACTATTCAAGCGATCTAAATAAGCCTCTGCATACCTATACTCTGCGTTCGTAACCCGTTGACCACCAGGAATAGGCAACTGAGGAACCTCAACAGAAGCACGCGCAGTAAAGACAATGCCATTATTCTCATCAAAAAACGTATATTCATAGTGCTTATAAGGCTTTGTAGTAACAACCTCAGAAGCCTGCAATACTAGACGAGGATGATACGACGCAAAACGCTTCTCAACCATTGCCTTTATATCATCCGGCGTATACGGCTCAGCATCGAGCGTCGTTAACCGCGAAGAAGTACAACCACCAAATACAACACTACAAACACACACAAAAACCAACAACACAAACCTAACAAACACAGGCATACACAACCACACCTCTCTCCCTTCACCAACTTTAGAATGAATATGCTAGCATGACTATAATTAGGATTATATTATTATTGATGGGACATCTTTATAGCTAGTGTTTTAAAAAGTGCTATTACCTATTGATGAGCGACTTAGGTCACTATGGAGCGAGGAGATAGGTAATAGCACTTTTTAACTAAGTATGCATATAGTTCTCGGGCCCCATCAATAATAGCTATCTATTAACTAGTTCATCCAGCATATTCATTCTATAATGTTCCACTACATCCATGAACGCTTTGTTATGAATAGGATTTTCCGTCATCCCAAATAGGTGGCTTTTACAGTCGCAGTCGGAGGATCCAAATTTAGGCACGTCCCATTCGGCAACGCCACGGACCGCATCAGCGAGAGCGCATTCCGCATCATCCCAGCTAGTTCGAATCGGCAGGCCTGCTATCATTTCACAGTGACCGCGGAAATAGTCTAGATGCCAATGCATTTTCTTTCGTTTTCGTTTATGGCGCTCAATGCGTTTCGTTAAATTCGCCTTCGCAGAGCCTACGTACATATAGTAGCCCTCTTTGAAATGCATCATCCCTTTAGAGCCGATTTCAAGATCAAGATCGTGGTCGAGGTGCATGACCATCACATACACGCCACTATCGTGAGCCTCTGTATCAAGAACACTGCTCGGATAGGAACATTCATGGGTTACAGTAGGCATGGTAAAAGTCTCATCCCACGCCACAGCAACGGCTTTCCAGTCTAAAGAAGGGGCTACCTCTTTAAAGGTTTTAGCAAATTCCAAATCGGTATGGTAGTCTGGCAAGAACCACTGCGCTTGGTCCCATTGTACGAGGAATAAAACACCTGTATGGTAACCTTCGTTTTGCAATTCTTTCAAATGTAATAAATGCTTACGGCCTCGTTCTGTTATGGCATCAGGGAACATGGCGCCCGTCTTGGAAAATAGCGTACAAGACTTAACCTCTAACAAGAACTCATCCCCCGCATCATTGGTGAGGAGCAAGTCAAAACGTGATGATGTACCATGTAGTTTAACCGTATACTCTCGTCTTACGACGCGCCACTCCTCCCAGCCAGGGATGAGTTTATTTTCGATCAAATGCTGCGCTACATCATTACTATAATTTGTATCGAGCATAATCACTACGCCATCGCGCTCAATGCCTACCACGCGGTATTTCGTCTTCGCATCAGGCTTATCGTGAGGCACGATGTACATCGTTACTCCTGTAAATAAAAGTTCCCACATGCGTCCAGGATTTGGCAAATGAGCGAGTACGCTTTCACCATTTAAATCTAAAGTCACCACAAAACGGTTCGGGCGACCTATATATGTTGCTTTTAAAATTGTATCGTAAAGGACTTTCATACTTTCTCCCATATCAAGAATATTCTATGTTTCTATTATACGATATATGCCCTCTATGTTTCACGTTAAAAGATTATCGTATATAATCATATATACTATTAATAATTAATATTAAAAACTTTCAATAATGTAGCCTAGGTTACATTATTACGTGTTAAAATAGTTTATACTAGGAACATCGGGTCAGTATTTAATACCCGTACTGATCGTTACGCCGGGTTTTGATGAGGCATCGCCTAGTTGATCTCATCACGCTGTTCGTATACGTGCGACGCTTTCACAAAACCCTATGGCGTATATATTTTACAAACAAAGAATCACATAGATTAACTAAGTAGTTTTAGCCACTATTCTCCGCAGAGAGGGCTCGAGAAAGGATTTAACATGGCACAAATTGCAACAAATTTACAACGCATTAAAAACGGTCAACGCCGTTATGCAATTACACCTCGCATTCCAGGAGGTTTCATTCAACCTGAACAATTACAAAAATATATCGACGTAGCTAATGAGTTCGGCGCTGTTCTTAAATTGACTGGCAGCCAACGCATTATGATTACGAATTTGAAAGCAGAAGACGTAGATAAAGCTTGGGAAATGCTCGGCATGGAACCAGCGTACACTGTTTCTAACCGCGTGCGCAGCGTAAAAATCTGCCCAGGTACTACATTCTGTAAACGTGCTAAACAAGATAGCGTACATCTTGGCATGCAAATCGAGCGCAAGTATTTGTCTCAAGAAATGCCAAGCAAAATGAAAATCGGCGTGTCCGGTTGTCTTAATTCTTGTACTGAAAGCCGCATGAAAGATGTGGGCATTATCGGTACTGTAGAGGGCTGGAATGTATACGCTGGCGGTAGCGGCGGTGCTCACCCACGCATCGGCGACCTTATCGCAGAAGTTAAAACTGAAAAAGAAGCTCTTGCATTAGTAGATCGAATTATCGCATACTATAAAGAAAACGCACAAATCGAACGCATGGGCGAATTCATTGACCGCATTGGTTTAGAGGCTTTCAAAGCAGCTGTATTGGGCGACCTTGAAGGTGCTCCAGCTGAAAGCAAATCCGAAGAACCAAAAGTGTTCTTGCCTGGTCAAGGTAATGATCCTGAAGTCGAAGCACCTCGCCTCGAAGCAGGTTCCCCTATTACTCCAGACACAATCATTCGCGACATCGTGGAAACATATCCAAATGTTGTGCCTGTATTACAAGGCATCGGCATGGGTTGCTTAGGCTGCCCTTCTGCAACAGCTGAGCCATTATGGCAAGCCGCAGAAATTCACGGTTTTAATGTATACGATTTAGTAGAGAAATTAGAAACAGCACGAAAAGGAGCTTAATATGTCCGCATTCTTAGGTCACATCCATTACTGGTTATATCGTAAAATTCAATTGCTCGTTGAGCGTGAAAACTTGATTTTAGAAAAAACAACTAAAGTTGTTGATGATTTAGCAGAGGAATTGCACTCCATCTCCGTAGATACTTACGGCGAACCAATCAATCCAAGCATTCCGTTGGAAAACATCATCGACCACGGCAACATCCATGGCTGGTTGGCTAACCAAATCAACATCGCATCCGTTCGCGAAGCAGCTTTCATCAGAGATTTGCTCGATACTAACTCCGGCGACGAAGCCGTACATGTAGTAACAGCTATTCTTGATGCATTTGCTGTTCAAGGTCAAGCTTGTGGCGTTGTAGCTCAAGACAACCTTGAAGAACACACTGCACCAGCGATTTACAATGCGTTGCAAAACTTCTACGTAAATGGCATGCCTTGCGATGGCGGTGACCAAGTGGTTTCTGAAAGCCCAGATGAGTTCACATGGGTTGGTGACCACAGATTACAAGCAGGCTACTGGCGTACAGCGGGCGTTGACCCTAAATTCATGGCTGTAGCTTACCAAACATGGTTCGAGGCTTTTGTGAAAGCAATTGATCCAGAGTTTGAACTTGTAACGACTGAAGAAAACGGCACACGTTTGTACTCCATTCGTAAAAAATAATACAAACTATCCAATATCAGATATATGTACTGAAAGGCGAGCGTAATGTACGCTCGTTTTTTCATACCTAGTATTTAATTATATTCACTAACTCTTACACTCTATTCCTAACATACGTTATGTATGAAATTATAAAATTTTGAATTTTCTATCTATTTTTACAAAACTGTAGCTATAAGCACAGAATTGATAAGCAATATCATTTATAATATAATTATAAGGTAATTACACAAGTTAATTTAATTAAGTGATAGCGTCAGCTTTCAGAACATAAAAAGCTAGAATTAGGAGGTCTATTATGGCAGGCACAGTTAATCAAGAATTAGGTTTATTATTCCAAGGTCCTAACTATGTAATCGTAAAAAAAGGCGGCAAAGCTGGTGAACAAGTTGAAAAACACAATCACCCAGAAGCAAACGTAATCTTTACAGTAGTAAAAGGTAAAGTACAAGTATTCCTTAACGAAACTGAAGAACACGTACTCGTACCAGGCCAAGTACTAGAATTCAACGGCGACAACTACATCCAAGCAACACTTGTTGAAGACAGCGAATTCGTAGTAAACCTTATTCACAAACCTGAATAAAACACTAAAGGACAGTTGAGTTAATCAACTGTCCTTTTTATATGTACTATCTAATATATGCACTATCTAATCTATATATTATCTAATTACTATCTTTCAACTAGAAGAACACATGATACGCCCTATCAAAGGCATAATGTGCCGCCGTATAAAATGGGTTGCCATACTCAAAGGCACCTTCATGCTTTACATTAACATTCATAGCTTTAAGATCTGTTTCTAAGTTACCATCAAAATCATAATACTTAGTCGCCCGAGCAATCCCTTTTATACCAGACTCTTGCTCTTTATGTTTAACAATAATTGGTTTAGCCTGTTCACGAGAACAATCTTTCAGATTTTCCTTTTTCACAATCGAGCCAAATGAGTACTCATAATCATAGTCTGCCGTTACAACCCACTCAATAGTCTGTTTCTTTTTATACTCAACGAGATAGACGTTAAATAGCAAAGTATAGTTTGGAGGATTATGCTCCACACTTCGCACAGAGTTTAAATCAATAAACATCTCTGATTCGTCGGTTACTGAAGTAGATTTAAAATGCTCAGCATGTTGTAGTTCATATAATGATATAACATTAGATGCCTCAGAACCTGTAGACACCTTTTTTGATGATCCAAAGAAATTTTTTACCAAATTTTTTAACATATTCTCTCTCTAACATACTCTATTCTTTATAATAATACATTATATAAAATATCAGAGCGCTAAAACAATGCCGCATTATTTAAAAGGAATTATAGATTGTAAAGTCGCTTACGTCAAAGCGTTTTGTATGGCCTGGCGCAGGTACGCAATCTGGGTGTGGGTATCCTATAGGGAATATCGCTACAGGAATGATATTATCTGGCAAAGCATAAGCGTCTCATACTTTCGCTGGATCAAAATGAGCAATCCACGTTGTTCCTAAGCCTATATCTGCCACGGTAAACATGAGGTGAGAACCTACAATACTAGCGTCTACAACACCCATATCCGCATCATCGTATTCCCGTTTCCAACTCACTGTATTATCGTAACAAACAATAATTGCCAACGGCGCATTAAAATGACCATTTGTGCAATCTTTTAGTTTATTAAGACTATCTGCCGTATTCAGCACAAGTAAGCGTTGTGGCTGATAATTATGAGCCGTAGGGGCTAACCTCGCTACCTCTAACAAGATATCTAATTTCTCCTGCTCAACGGGCTTTGTATCAAATTTTCGAACTGAATACCGTTCTGTGGCTAATGCTTTAAAATCCTTCATTAGATCTCACTCCTAAATGTTATATCAGGCATCATATTTTAATCAGAAAAATCATAAAACCTACTAATTATAAGATTTTAGTATTATTTATGTAATTGATTTATATATAATTTCGAGTCTATCAATAAAATCTATAGGAATTTGTGTAGCTTCTTTATATTTTTGTTTTAATTCATTAATTAAGTCTACAATATGCTTTGAATCTTCATCTCCACTAACTTCTGGCTTAAAAACGCCTCTACATTCAGCTATAAGAGAACTGACAAGTAGTTTATCATTTAATAATAGTGCCGTCATAATCAATACACCATAAATCCCTTTTAATGATTTCTTATCTCTACTTGTTATTTCACCTTTCTCACGTTTAAGTACACCATTTGGTACGATGGTATATAATATATTACCTGGTATATTATAGATAGATCGACAACCAAAGAAATTTAAACTATGAGCTGCACAATTACGAAAACGACGAATTGCCTCTAATGTATTAATTAATAACTCTATTTTATCTTTACACGTAATCAAATCAGTAGGAAGTAAAAGATTAGCAACTTCTCTTTTATGTTTTGTACTTAATAATCTAAATATATTAATAGCACTGCCAAAAGAAATGTTTTTAAATAAAATCCATGGTGGAACATGATTATGATGTTTTAAATAATACTTCGTAGGCTGTTTTGCATTACATATATCAAGCTGTTTATTAATCTCTTGCTTTACCTTTGCAAAGCTAAGATGGTTTATCTGTCGTTTATAGTATCTAGCATGTAAATAATCATCTTGATGTACCCCTAAATGATTTGAGATTACATAGGAAAGTCTAGTCTTAAATAATGTTTCAATCATTAAACTATATTTCATTGTTATAGATTGAATACCTTTATCTATAAAAGAAAAAATATAAATATCTTCTAGGTTTACATTATCTTTAAACCTGTCATTGGACAACATAAATACAGATTTATATCCATTGATTAAATCATAATAAGAAGACGTCATAATAAGGCGTTTTGCTCTATCTCTATTAGTAATAATAAGATTACGAGACTCTAGTAAATTAAGCTGTTTATCTAAATCCAAAAATGGTTTATCAAAAGCCATAATTAAAACTCCCTATATAAATAAAAAAGGCACTATCTATAGATAGCGCCTTAGTGACCAACGCCCTTAGCGTTGAAGTCTATTCACTATCTATAGTATATCACAATTAATGAATATCTCAAGACATGGGAACATAACTAATTTGCATCATGACGATTAATTTAAGAACTATAATGCTATAATTGCAATAAAATGTATAACGCTTTTAATGTTTATAATTCGCTATATAAATAAAAAAGTCCTTTAAAGTAAAAGACCTCTAGTTAATTTTCCAACTAGAGGTCAATTTTTATGTGTATTATTTTTTAAGACGGCTAATTACTTCGTTAGTAATGTTCTCGATCTTGCTGTTAGCGTCAGCCGCACGGATTGTGTATGGATCATCCAATACTACGTCCATTTGTTTTTCAACACGGATAGCTTCCACAGTGTTGTGAATTGCTTGCATCATAGGTTGAGCAATTTTGTTGATTTCTTCGTTTTCTTTTTGAAGCAATGGAGCTACAGTTTTGTTGAATTCAGCTTCTGCTTGTGCAGAGTCTTGAATTTTTTCAATTTCTTGTACTTTTTTCTCAATTTGTGGACGGTATTGAGCGTCTACTTGTTGCATTTTCATATCTAATGCACCGTAGCCAGGGTAGCTATTTACTACTTGGCTCATATTTACTAAGCCAATGTTAGCAGCACTTGCTACTGCAGCAGTAGCAGAGATAGCACCAACGATAGCTAAGGTAGTCAATTTTTTAGATAATTTCATCTGAAATCCTCCTCGATTAAAAAGTCACTATACAATCCAATAGTGTACTATTTTTACTATATCAAATCTCGCTAACTTTCACAAGACTCTGTTAAATAGCATAATAAAGCCCTATGAAATGCTTATGAATGTCTATAGAAATTAAAACAATACCCACAGGTATGCTCTGAAGCCCTAAGGGCAGTCATGACGGACATATTCAGAACACACATGTGGGTATTAAGGCTTTCACCAATTATTTATAATTCAGTAACGAATTATTGCTCATCGTTAATATAGATGTATTTATCGGATTTCAATTTGGACACGAGGTCAGGCACCAAACCGATAAGACGATCGAAGCTGCTGCTGTAAGGGTTGCCTTTAATGTTGAACAACTCGATGCGGTCGCCTTTAATAACGAGGATAGCGCTTGGTTCCATTTTGGCACCGCCGCCACCGCCGCCACATTCGTGGTTTTTGTTTGAAGTGTTGTGGTTTGTACCAGTACCGAAACCAAATGTTACGTCAACGAATGGAACGAGCGTAGTATCGCCGATTTGCACAGCTTCGCCTACTACAGTTTCAACTTTAATCATATTTCTGAATTTCTCGAATAGGACTTCCAAATTCTCTTTTACATTACTGTTTTCCATCACAGTACCTCCGCTTTTTGTGAAAGTATCATAGCTATATTAGCTCATGTACTTAGTTTGACTTAATATATCCTTACGCTGTTTGGCCTTGTGCGGCTTTCAGCTTTTCTAACTGTTTTGCTTCCTTCCGTTTAACCCAGAAGACGCGAGCGCTTTCACCCAATAGGGCACGCATTGGTTTAGATACTAAGAATCTAGTACCATGCCAAGCCAATACAGCGAGAATCATACGACCTTTGATGTGACCGCTGCCTTCACCGGCCCAGTTCACATAGTCTAGTTCAATGTTCTCTGCTTGTTCAGGCCAAATACTGTACAGCATAGATGCGATAATCCCCATACGATATGGGTCACCGATACCAAATCGACCTTCTATGGCCACATCCCGTGGTTTAGAGTGGTCATAACATCGTTTTGACACAAGGAATAGCTGACGCCACAATTCTGTATTTTGCACATGTTTCATGAACCAGAATGTAGGAATTTCAGACTTAAATGATGCCACCGGATCGTTTGGATCTGGCTTTGCAAAACGACTTTTCACAGTTGTTTTGATATCATTCACCTTCGTAAATACCTTTTCCTTGATGGAGCCGTCACTGTTGAAAGTAACGCGACTTACCACTTCATCATCGTCTTGAATATGGGCTGTTGGATCTTGCTGAATGGAATCATATCGATCAGCACGAGCCTGTGCATCCATATCTTTAGAACCTGGTTCAGGACGTTCAACGCGCTCATTTGGATTTTGGGAACTACCCGCCCCTGGTGATTCTTCATCACCAAAGGTTGTGTTAGAACCTTGAGAGCTCTTCAAATCGTCAAAGCTAGTGCCACTAGAGCTTGCAGAAGGACCTTGTCCGCCCCCTTGCATCGCCTTGGCGAAGGCTTCCGCTTGCGACATATCGCCATCGTCGTCCATTACCTTTTGGTATTCTTCGTCTACGCGATTTTCAAGCCATTCTTCATAGTCTTTCACAGGACCTATCTTGAGCATGCCCAAAACGTATAATTCCTTAAAAAATGGTTTGTCCTGTAAGTATGCTAAATGAAGTGAAAATACACGCCATAGCCATTTAACGCGCACCTCGCCACGATAAGGTGAGCGGCCGTCAACTTCGATGCTATATGTGATTGGTGTCAGTAGGATAATCAAGATGAGTGCTGCAATGATGGCCACGATAACAAGGGCCACAATAGCCACTGTACTCAACCACATCACCTCCTTAGGTGTTCCTATGATTAGTTTTCAATACCTTTTCGAGCCATTACGCCTTGAAGGTAGTAATGTTTGACCTCTTTCATTTCCGTTACAAGGTCTGCCTCATCGATCAATTCTTGAGGAGCCCCACGGCCCGTAAATACGAGTTCCGTTTCTGGATGACGAGCATCGAGCAAAGCCTTTGTTTTATCCCAAGAAATGAGTTCAAAGAAGAGTGCCATGTTGTACTCATCAAGAACGACGAGATCGTAATCACCACTGCCGATGGCAGCTAGTGCACGTTCGTAGCCTTTTTCAATGAGTGCTACATAATCCTTAGGCGGATTGCCAGATTCAAAAACAACGACTTCATCGCCCCATTTAGCGAGTTCATCCTTGCTTTTCA
>NZ_CAKPTN010000021.1 GCF_934190855.1 uncultured Veillonella sp.
GCATTCACCAATCTGTAAACCTCGCTTGTGCATTAATGGCTGTACGTCTATTGATGAAAGACGACAAGAGTATCAGTGAAGAAACAATGCGCGAAGGTTTTGCTCGCACTACGTGGGCTGGTCGTTTCGAAGTTAAACGCGGCTTAAATCGTACCTTTATCTTTGACGGTGCTCATAATGCGGCAGGTGCTGAGTCTTTCGCTATGACGTATGCTGAATTGTTTAAAGACACTCCGAAAACGATTGTAATGGCTATTCTTAAAGATAAGAACCAAGAGGCTATCATTCGTGAAGTTGTTAAAGCAGGGGATACAGTGCTCGTTGTACCGGCGCCAACAGATAGAACGGAAGTTCCTGAAACCTTGGTTGAAGTTATTCGACGCTCTGTACCAAAGGCGACGGCTCAAACTGCAGACTCTGTTGAGGACGCTTTAGCATTGGCTTATAAGCATACTAAGACTGGTGATATTATCGCCGTATGTGGTTCGTTATATATTCTAGGGGATTCTCGTCAGTGGTTTAACCATGAGATGAGTCACTAAGGTGAGATTATGGAACTCTCACTTATTCCTAATCAGAAACGACTGACCTTTTATATTGAACGATTAATCTATGGTGTTGTTGTGGCTATGCCGTTGCAACCGATGGTGGGGGATGTACTTCTTTGGCTGGCTATAGGGTTGGCACTATATGATTTAATATCTAGTAAATCCTTAAGTTTACCTACTGGATATCTGTCTTGGACAGTAATGATTTTTGTTGTCTGGACTGGTATATCATCGCTCATGTCACCGAACTGGGATTGGTCTATTCAGAGTTGGTTCTACCAAATTGTAGCAGGTGGGGGGATGTACTACTTAGTGCGTACCTATATTCAAACACCTAAACAATGGAACTATTTTCTACGTGCTTTTTTAGGCACTGCCGTTCTTGTTTGTGTTATTGGAGCCTATCAGTATCTATTCATTCCTAATATACATATAAAAGAATGGGTGGATGCAGCTCAGTTTCCAAAATTGATGCGTCGTATGGCATCAACATTACAAAATCCTAACTTATTAGGGGCTTATCTGTTGATGGTATTAAGCGTATGTATCAGTTACATTCTCGTCTATATGAAAGAAAATCGCACCCGTGACGTGGTGACGATGCTCATCATAGGTATCGTTTTATTCTTAACGATGCTCTTAACCTATTCTCGTGGTATTTGGATTAGCTTTGCCGCTATGATACTCTATTGGGCTATCTTTGTAGAACGGCGTCTATTCCTATCCTTGTTAGCAGTACCAATTATTCTGTACTTCTATGAAGGTGAGATTGCGTCACGACTTTGGTCCATATTCCAAGGTCACGATACGTCAGCGGATCTTCGGTGGGCATTGTGGGATAGCACGACATATATCATACGAGAAAATCCTATCTTTGGTATTGGTTGGAATACATTTTACTTAGTCTATCCTGAGTATAACTACTATATTCAAGGGCCTAATGTATTGATGTATCATGCCCACAATTTATATTTGAATATTTTAGCCGAAATAGGTATCCCTGGTTTGTTATCATTCCTCGCAGTTATCGTAGGTCATGTTATTACATCCATACGATTAAAAGGGGATCCATTCCGACAAGCAGCGCAAATAGGTGTAGGTGCCTTAGCTGTTGCTGTTCTTGTTAGTGGTTTATCTGACTTTGAGCTCTATAGCCATCAAGTGACAATTGTTTTTTGGCAATTGCTAGGCTGGGTGGGGGCTTTTGTGAAAGTACAACTTTTAACGAGTGACCATATATAATAGTTATATTGTGTATAATTAGCATATTTTATGGTAGCTATATAATTTCATAATATGGTATAATTAATACATACCTTGGTAGGGTAAAGTATAAGTATTATTAACCGGTTTTCTAATGTTAGACATAATTGAACATTATTGTTAGCATTTGAAAGCCGGTTTTTTGCATATCATTGTATTTTTATAGGGAGGTGTGTGGTTCATTTCTTGTGTATAAGATGTTGTTTTTATATTGAAAAGGTTCTATATGTTGTATAGAGATAGTTCGATTTAACCGAAAAACATCAATATATACTACTAAATCGATAATTCCTGTGAGTTATAACGATGTGAATAAAACTTATGTGAAAATATGAAAATCTATGCGTTTTAGTCATAATGCACTAGTGAAGTGTGATAAAAAATACATTTTAGTCATATAAGTTGACAATACATTGGATGTGGACTACGATGAAGTCGGTTTAAGGAACGACCAAGAGATCAAACTGTCGTTTATACAATGTTACTCTTAAAGGAGATGGTAATGGTGATAGACATCAAAGACCGCGTTAAATGTGCGGCCCTCCAAGGTAAAATTGTCACTGCTTCTGAAGCAGCACTTTTGATTAACCCTAACGATAAAGTTGGTATTTCCGGCTTTACTCCATCTGGTTATGCAAAAGCTGTGCCATTGGCATTGGCAGAAAGAATGGAAAAAGAACCATTCAAAATCGATTTGTGGACAGGTGCTTCCGTAGGTGATGAAGCTGACGGTGCGTTAACTCGCGTTAACGGTATTAATCGTCGTTTCCCATATCAAACTAACAATGACACTCGTAAAGCTTTAAATGGCGGTAAAATTAATTATATCGACATGCATTTAAGCTTGATGGCACAAAACGTTCGTTATGGCTTCTTTGGCGATTTAGATGTAGCAATTATCGAAGCTGTACAAGTTAACGAAGATGGTTCCATTGTTCCTACAACATCTGTTGGTAACTCTCCAACATTTGTGAACAAGGCAAAAAAAGTTATCGTAGAAGTTAACGTATCCCAACCATTATCTTTGGTAGGTATGCATGATATCTACGAACCACTCGATCCACCATTCCGTAAACCAATTCCATTGGAAACACCTGGTGATCGCATTGGTACTGACGCAATTCCTTGCGATCCTGCAAAAATCGTGGCTATCGTTCCTTGCGACATCCCTGATACAACTAGACCTCTAGCTCCTATCGATGATGATGCAAAAGCAATGAGCCAACACTTAATTGAATTCTTCCAAGAAGAAATCAAAGGTGGTCGCTTGCCAGAAAACTTACTTCCATTGCAATCTGGTGTAGGTTCTGTAGCAAACGCTGTAATCAGTGGTCTTGCTAAAGGTCCATTCACTAACTTGTCTATCTTCACAGAAGTTATTCAAGATGGTATGTTTGACCTTATCGATGCAGATAAAGTAACTGTATGTTCCGGTACTGCATTGAGTCCTTCTCCAGACGGGTTGAAACGTTTCTATGACAATATCGATGAATACCGTAAAAAAATTATTCTTCGCCCTCAAGAAATCTCCAACAACCCTGGTATCGCAAGACGCCTTGGCGTTATTGCCAT
Organism: uncultured Veillonella sp.; assembly: GCF_934190855.1. Classification (GTDB taxonomy): domain Bacteria; phylum Bacillota; class Negativicutes; order Veillonellales; family Veillonellaceae; genus Veillonella. The sequence continues at coordinate 3,384 of NZ_CAKPTN010000021.1, forward strand.
GAATACTGCAATTGAATTTGATATTTTTGGCAATGTAAACTCTACTCATATTATGGGTAGCAAAATGATGAACGGTGTTGGCGGCTCCGGCGACTTCGCTCGTAGCGCATACCTCACAATCTTCTGTACTAACTCCGTTGCTAAAAACGGTGATATCAGTTCCATCGTTCCTTATGTATCTCACGTAGATCATACAGAACATGACACTATGATTTTCTGTACAGAACAAGGTGTGGCTGACTGCCGTGGTTTGAGCCCAGTGGAAAGAGCTCGTTTGATCATTGAAAAATGTGCTCACCCAGACTACAAACCTATGTTAACTGAATACCTAGAAAAAGCATTAGAAGCAACAAAGAATGCCCATACACCTATGTTGCTTGACGAAGCTCTTTCTTGGCATAAACGCTTCACAGAAACTGGAAGCATGAAAAAATAAACCTGTTTTTTTAGGAGGATGATGAAAACATGGCTTACGAAAACTTAAAAGCCCAAATTGCTGAGTATAACAAACTTTGTGACGAAAGAAGTGCAAAAACTCCAGAACGTCAAAACTTGAAATACAACCGTGTGTACACACCAGTTGATATCGAAGGTTTCGACTATGAACGCGATTTGGGGATGCCTGGCGAATTCCCTTATACTCGTGGTGTACAACCTACTATGTACCGTGGCCGTTTCTGGACAATGCGTATGTACGCAGGTTTCGCAACTGCTGAAGAATCCAACAAACGTTACCGTTACCTAATCGAGTCTGGTGCAACTGGTCTTTCCTGTGCATTCGACTTGCCTACACAAATCGGTTATGACTCTGATGACGTTATGGCTGAAGGCGAAGTTGGTAAAGTAGGTGTTGCGATCGACTCCTTGAAAGATATGGAAATCTTGTTCGACGGCATCGACCTTGGCAAAGTATCCACATCCATGACAATCAACGCTCCAGCGTCCGTTTTGTTGGCAATGTATATCGCAGTAGCTGAAAAACAAGGTGTACCTTCCACTGAATTGATGGGTACAATTCAAAATGATATTTTGAAAGAGTATGCAGCTCGCGGTACTTACATTTTCCCTCCAAAACCTTCCATGCGTTTGATCACTAATATCTTCGAATATTGTTCTCAATACGTTCCAAAATGGAATACAATTTCTATCTCCGGTTACCACATCCGTGAAGCAGGTTCCACAGCAGCGCAAGAAATCGCATTCACAATTGCAGATGGTATCGCGTACGTAGAAGCAGCTTTGAAAGCTGGTCTTGACGTTGACTCCTTCGCTGGTCGTCTTTCCTTCTTCTGGAATGCTCATAACAACGTACTTGAAGAAGTTGCTAAATTCCGCGCATCCCGTCGCTTATGGGCAACAATCATGAAAGAACGTTTTGGTGCTAAAAAACCAAAATCCATGATGCTTCGTGTACATACTCAAACAGCTGGTTCCATGTTGACTGCACAACAAGTTGACAACAACATCGTTCGTGTTGCTCTTCAAACTGCAGCTGCTGTAATGGGCGGTACTCAATCCTTACATACAAACTCTCGTGACGAAGCTTTGGCTCTTCCTACAGAAGCATCTGTACAAGTAGCTCTTCGTACTCAACAAATCGTGGCTTACGAATCTGGTTTGGCTGACGTAGTTGACCCATTGGGCGGTTCCTACTATGTAGAAGCTATGACTAACGCTATCTATGACGAAGCTATGGAATACATCAAGAAAATTGATGAAATGGGCGGCGCTGTAGTAGCAATCGAAAAAGGCTACATCCAAAAAGAAATTCAAGAATCCGCTTACAAATGGCAAATGGAAGTTGAATCTGGCTTACGCACAATCGTTGGCGTAAACAAATTCCAAGTTGAAGAAGAAGCTCCAAAAGACTTGCTTCGCGTAGATGCTTCCGTAGGTGTTAACCAATCCAAGAAAACTCAAGCAGTTCGCGCTAACCGCGATCAAGCAGCAGTTGACGCAGCATTGGCAGCTCTTAAAGCTGGCGCAGCTGACGAAAACGTTAACTTGATGCCATTAATTCTTGAAGCAGTTAAAACATATGCTACTTTGGGTGAAATTTGTAATGTATTGCGCGAAGTATTCGGTGAATACGAAGCTCATTCCACATTATAATAACGGCTAATTTCGGAGGTAATAAATCATGGCAGAAAAACGTATTAGAGTAATCGTAGCAAAACCAGGTCTTGATGGTCATGACCGTGGTGCAAAAGTAGTAGCACGCGCTCTTCGCGATGCTGGTTTCGAAGTAATCTACACAGGTCTTCGTCAAACTCCAGAACAAATCGTTGAAGCAGCTCTTTCTGAAGACGTTAATGTAGTTGCATTATCCCTTCTTTCCGGTGCTCACAACACATTGTTCCCTAAAATTGTTGAACTTTTGAAAGAAAAAGGTATGGGTGACGTACTTGTAATCGGCGGTGGCGTTATTCCTGACGCTGATATCCCTGGCTTGAAAGAAGCTGGCGTAGCTGCTGTATTCACACCTGGTACACCAACTGGCGATATCGTTAACTTCATCAACGAAAACGTTAAATAATTAATGCATGGGTGAGAGGGACTCATTTAGAATAGATGAATCCCTCTATTCCCATATTCAAAGATAGGTGGTGAAGCGAATGGATTTAGTTAAAGGCCTTTTTGAAGGTTCTCGACTAGCCTTAGCACGGTCCATCACAGCTGTAGAAAACGAGTATGAAAATGCCATTGATATTATGAAGGCTATTTACCCTAAAACAGGGAATGCACGTATTCTCGGTATTACAGGGGCCCCTGGTGCTGGTAAAAGTACATTGACAGATAAAGTTGTTAAACATTATCTAGATCAAGGTAAAAAAATCGGCATCGTTGCCATCGACCCAACTAGCCCATTCTCTGGTGGTGCTATCTTGGGGGACCGTATTCGAATGAACGACTTAACATTAAACGAAAATGTTTTCATTCGAAGCATGGGCACGCGTGGTAGTCTTGGTGGTTTATCCAAAAAGACTGCAGACGTTGTAAAACTTATGGATGCCTTTGGCATGGATTTAGTTATCATTGAAACAGTAGGCGTAGGTCAATCTGAAGTAGATATCGTAAAAAATGCGGATACTACATTAGTTGTACTTGTTCCAGGTCTCGGTGATGATATCCAAGCTATCAAAGCGGGTATTCTTGAAATCGGCGATGTATTTGCTATCAATAAAGCTGACCGAGATGGTTGCGATCGTTTGAATGTAGAAATTGAAATGATGCTTGACCTTGACTCTCGTGAAGTAAAATGGCGCCCACCAATTAAGCGCACAATTGCTAGTAAAGACCAAGGCGTAGATGAACTCATCGACGCTTTAGATGAACATTTTGAGTATCTTGAAGATTCTGGTGAATTGGAATCTCGTCGGGCAGAACGTACTCGTGATGAAATCATCGCAATGATTAATGAACAAATTGGTCGTTATGTAGCTGAAAAAATCGTTACTAGCGACGAATTCAATAGCCAAGTGGCAGCTGTTAATGAACGCGAAAGCGATCCATACACAGTTGTTAACGGCGTAATGACAAGCGTGCTAAAGTAGACGGCGACTACATAGCATTAGAGATTTAGCCTTGAAAAGGAGATAATCGAAATGGCTTTTAAAGTATTACAAGTGGATCACATCGGTATTGGTGTTAATGATTTAGCAGCAACTAAAGAATTCTATAAAAATGCATTGGGTATTGAACATCTTCCTGAAGATGAAATCGTAGAAGAACAAAAAGTAAAAGTATCCTTCTTCCCATGTGGCGATGCTGAACTTGAATTCTTAGAAACTACAACTCCAGATGGCCCTATCGGTAAATTCATCGAAAAAAATGGCGGTCGTGATGGTATCCAACACGTAGCATTGCGCGTTGATAATATTGAAAATGCTATTGCTGATTTGATGGCTAAAGGCGTTCGTATGATTGACGAAAAACCTCGTTACGGTGCAGGCGGCTCCGCAATTGCTTTCTTACATCCAAAAGCAACTGGTGGCGTATTGCTTGAATTATGTCAACGTATGAAATAATACAGTGTCCAATTCACATCATTATGTATGAGTTATAGATATACATAAACATATAAATTCAAGTTATATGTTAAATATGTATCATGCTTGAACTTTAATTATTAATGAAATAAAATGATACTGTAACAAGTTTTATTTGGAGGTGCTATAATGGCAACAGTGCAGGAAAAAATCGAGTTATTGCACGAGAAACTAGCTAAAGTTAAAGCTGCTGGTGGTGAAAAACGCGTTGAGAAACAACATGCTCAAGGCAAAATGACTGCTCGCGAACGTTTGGCTAAATTGTTCGATGATAATTCTTTCGTTGAACTTGATCAATTCGTTAAACATCGTTGTGTTAACTTCGGTCAAGAAAAGAAAGAATTACCAGGCGAAGGTGTAGTAACTGGTTATGGTACTATTGACGGTCGTTTAGTGTACGCATTTGCACAAGATTTCACTGTAGAAGGTGGTTCTCTTGGTGAAATGCATGCTGCTAAAATCGTTAAAGTACAACGTTTAGCAATGAAAATGGGTGCTCCTATCGTTGGTATCAACGACTCCGGCGGTGCTCGTATTCAAGAAGCAGTAGATGCGCTTGCAGGTTACGGTAAAATTTTCTTTGAAAATACAAATGCATCTGGCGTTATTCCACAAATTTCCGTAATCATGGGCCCATGTGCAGGCGGTGCTGTATATTCTCCAGCATTGACTGACTTCATCTACATGGTTAAAAACACATCTCAAATGTTCATCACTGGTCCTGCAGTTATTAAATCTGTAACTGGTGAAGAAGTAACAGCTGAAGATCTTGGTGGTGCAATGGCTCACAACTCCGTTTCTGGTGTAGCTCACTTTGCTGCTGAAAACGAAGATGATTGCATCGCTCAAATTCGCTACTTATTGGGCTTCTTGCCATCCAACAACATGGAAGATGCTCCATTAGTAGACACTGGTGATGACCCAGCTCGTGAAGACGAAGGCTTAAACAGCTTATTGCCTGATAACAGCAACATGCCATACGACATGAAAGATGTTATCGCTGCAACTGTAGATAATGGTGAATACTATGAAGTACAACCATTCTATGCTACAAACATCATTACTTGCTTCGCTCGTTTTGATGGTCAATCCGTTGGTATCATTGCTAACCAACCAAAAGTAATGGCTGGTTGCTTGGACATCAATGCATCTGACAAATCTTCCCGTTTCATCCGTTTCTGTGATGCTTTCAATATTCCAATCGTTAACTTCGTTGACGTTCCTGGTTTCTTGCCTGGCACAAATCAAGAATGGGGCGGTATCATTCGTCATGGTGCTAAAATGTTGTATGCTTACTCTGAAGCAACAGTACCAAAAATTACTGTTATCACTCGTAAAGCATACGGCGGTTCTTACCTCGCTATGTGTTCCCAAGATTTGGGCGCTGATCAAGTTTACGCTTGGCCTACATCCGAAATCGCTGTAATGGGTCCTGCTGGCGCAGCCAATATCATCTTCAAAAAAGATGAAGACAAAGACGCTAAAACAGCTCAATATGTAGAAGAGTTCGCAACTCCATACAAAGCTGCTGAACGTGGCTTCGTAGACGTTGTTATCGAACCAAAACAAACTCGTCCAGCAGTTATCAACGCTTTGGCAATGCTTGCAAGTAAACGTGAAAACCGTGCTCCAAAGAAACATGGTAATATTCCATTATAATTCGATTCGGTAAACATATCATCGAATTTGGGAGATACCTTTCTTTACTAATTTTTTAGAAAGGGGAATGATTATGGAAGGACAAGCAGTTACTACCAATCCCATGCTAATTATGGCTATCAATATGACCGTTGTATTTGTTGTGTTAATTCTTTTAGGCGTTTTGATGACAATCGTTCATTTGATTGACCCTACGAAAAAGAAAAAAGAAGCACCGGCAGCAACTGCTCCTGTAGCTACTCCAGCAGCTACTCCTGTAGCTCCAACAAATGCATCTGCTCAAAATGAGGATGAAGTAGTAGCAGCTATCGTAGGTGCCATTGTGGCGATGGGGTACTCATCTGAACAAATTGCATCTATCCGACCTACAGCAACCAGTGCTAAATGGCGCTTGGAAGGTCGCTTAAGCGGTAGAGGTTAATATTTTAGGAGGCATTTTAATGAACAATGCTACAACAACTAACGGTAAAGCTCCATCTCAAGATGTAGTAGCGGTAATCGTTGGTGCATTAGCGGCAATGGGTTATTCCGCTGATCAAATCGCGCACATCCGTCCAATCGTAAGCTACAATTGGAAAATGGAAGGTCGCTTGCGCGGTAATCGATAAGATTATTGCCTAATTAGATAATCACTGAGATTATCCAATTATATGTGTAAAAAATATTTATAAGTTTAGTGTAGACATACACATTTTGGAGGAATTTAAGATGAAAAAATTCAACGTTACAGTAAATGGTACAGCATACGATGTAGAAGTTAATGAAGTAAAAGGCGCAGCTCCTGCAGCAGCTCCAGCTCCAGCAGCAGCTCCAGCTCCTAAAGCAGCTCCTGCACCAGCACCAGCTCCAGCTGCAGCAGCAGCTCCAGTTCCAGCAGGTGCTGAAACTGTAAAAGCTCCAATGCCTGGTAAAATCTTATCTGTAGCAGTATCCGCTGGCCAAGCAGTTAAAAAAGGCGAAACTTTGTTGATTCTTGAAGCTATGAAAATGCAAAACGAAATCGCAGCTCCACATGATGCTGTAGTTTCCGAAGTTCGCGTTTCTGCTAACCAAACTGTATCTACTGGCGACGACATGGTTGTACTTGGCTAATACCAAGTTTTGTATGGCGCGGCGGTGCCGCGTCATATAACAATTTTATATTTGTGAAAGGGGAACGCATATGGAGGCTTTTGCTGTTGCGATTCAATCTGTTATAACTGATAGTGGATTCCTCGCATTTACAACAGGCAATGCTATTATGATTCTTGTAGGTTTGATCCTATTGTATTTAGCATTTGCTAAAGAGTTCGAACCATTATTGTTGGGTCCGATTGCGTTTGGTTGTGTACTTGCTAATATTCCTCGTAACGGTTTCGAAGAAGGCGTTATGGCGCTTATTAGTGCTGGTATCTCCCAAGAAATCTTCCCACCTTTAATTTTCTTAGGTGTAGGTGCGATGACTGACTTTGGTCCGCTCATTGCTAATCCTAAAACCTTGCTTTTAGGGGCTGCTGCTCAGATCGGCGTATTCGTTGCTTTAGGCGGCGCAATGATGCTTGGCTTTACGGCTCAAGAAGCAGCTGCTATCGGTATCATCGGTGGTGCTGACGGCCCTACATCTATCTACCTAGCTACTAAATTAGCTCCTCATTTATTAGGTGCTATCGCGGTTGCTGCATATTCTTATATGTCCTTAGTACCGTTGATTCAACCACCTGTAATGAAATTATTTACGACTCAAAAAGAGCGTGAAATCGTTATGGAGCAATTGCGCGAAGTTACACGTTTTGAAAAAATCGTGTTCCCAATCGTTGCAACGATCTTCATTTCCTTATTGCTTCCTTCCATTACATCCCTTTTAGGTATGTTGATGTTAGGTAACTTGTTCCGTGAGTCTGGCGTAACTGAACGTTTGTCCGATACTTCTCAAAATGCATTGATCAATACTGTTACTATTTTCTTAGCAACTGGTACTGGTTTAACAATGAGTGCGGAACATTTCTTGAGCGTACAAACTATTCTTATCATTTGCTTAGGTTTAGTTGCATTTATCGGTGGTACAGCTGGTGGTGTATTGTTCGGTAAATTGATGAGCTTAGTTGATGGTGGTAAAACAAATCCACTTATTGGTTCCGCTGGTGTATCCGCGGTTCCAATGGCGGCTCGCGTATCTCAAGTTGTAGGTGCGAAAGCTAACCCAGCTAACTTCTTGCTCATGCATGCTATGGGTCCTAACGTAGCTGGCGTTATCGGTACAGCAGTAGCAGCAGGTACAATGCTTGCTATGTTGTCTAGCCACTAATAATTAAATAATTATTCACCAAGGTGTGCCTAAATAGGTACACCTATTGGTGAATAAAAAAGCCCTTATGAATTATGTAATCATACATAAAAAGGGAATATTTGCAATAAATGCTTTCAGATCGGTCATTAGGTGATTAGCAAGATTTCACAGAATAACCTTCTAGTGCTTTAAATATAGTAGAGGTGGTCACTTGTTATCAATTGAATTAAAAATACTGATTTGTTTTATTTGGGCATTTATTGTTTTTTTTATTACTGCACTGATTATCGGTAATGAAGGAAAGGCCAAATGGTTTCAGCGTAGAACTAAATACACTTGGTTTAATCGCCGAGGATTTTTAGGGGAAGCGTTATTTTTTGGCTATCCTAAAACTAAAGAGGGTTATGGTATAACTTTCTTGATGGCTTCTGCCATCACAATAGTAGGCTATATTTTATATCTCATCTAATACAATCAGTGCATTTCTCTGAAGGGAGATGATGATGTATGGGTACTGCGGAACAAACCTTAATCGTCCTTGCAGTCATGGCTGTTTTATTCGTTACGGAAATTATTCCTTTAGCTATTACTTCTCTAGGCGGCGCAATTACTCTAGGCCTTATGGGTATTATTACTCCTAAGGTTGTATTCTCTGGTTTATCTGATAGTACAGTTGTGTTGTTCGCTGGTATGTTCGTTGTTGGTGCTGCATTGTTCTACACTGGTTTGGCTCAAAAAATTGGTGAAACAGTAGTATCTCATGCAGGTACTAGTGAAAATGGCTTAATGCTTGCAATCATGGTTGTTACAGCAACTATGTCTGCATTCTTGTCCAACACTGGTACAACAGCTGCTTTACTTCCAGTAGTTGTTGGTATCTGTGCTGTTGCGAAGATTCCTGCTTCTCGCCAATTGATGCCTTTAGCATTTGCTGCAGGTATCGGTGGTATCATTACAATGGTTGGTACACCTCCAAACATTATCGTAAGTGGTACATTGGCTAAATTTGGTGAAAAACCATTTGGTTTCTTCGAATTTGCTTGGATCGGTATTCCTTTGACTATCGCTACTATCATTTTCATGATGCTCATTGGTAAACATTTATTACCTAAACATGAAATTCAAGATGCTGGCGAAGTAGAGCAAGAAGTAGCTGCTGAAGATATTTCTAACGATCCTAAGAAACAATTATTCTCCGGTCTTATTCTTTTAGGCGTAATCATCGCTATGATTTTAGGCGATTTCCTAAAAGGTTATGGTATTAACTTACCATTGAGTATGGTTGCAGTTATTGGCGCAATGCTTTGCGTATTAACTGGTTGCTTGAACGAAAAACAAGCGTACACATCCATTGACTGGGTAACAATCTTCTTATTCGCTGGTATGATGCCAGTGGCAACTGCACTTGACCAATCTGGTGCAGGTAAAATGATTGCTAATGCAGTAATCGGCGTTATGGGTTCCGATCCTAGCCCTTACTTTGCAACAGCAGTATTGTTCATCTTGTCTTGTGTTATGACTCAATTTATGTCTAACACAGCATCTTGTGCATTATTGGCTCCTATCGGTATTTCCATTGCCCAAGGTATGGGCGCTGACCCTCATGCTGTATTGATGGCTATCGGCGTTGCTGCATCTTGTGCATTCGGTACACCTGTAGGTACACCTCCAAATACATTAGTACTTGGCCCTGGTCAATACAAATTTACAGACTATGTAAAAGCCGGCGTTCCATTGATCTTAGTTTGCTTCGTAGTAAGCTTAATTATTATCCCAATGGTATGGCCATTCTTCCCTGGTAAATAATAGGGGATAGGTTACTATACTATAAGAGCACTCACGAGGTCGAATCGTAAGATTCGGCCTCGTTTTTTATGATAATGAATATTGATAATTAAATTCCTAGTATAGTACTAAGTATTTTAATTAAAATGATAATAGGGGCATTCTCATTTATTGAGTATAATACTCATTTAATTAAATGAAAAATAATATCAAAATACAGAAAAACATAGGCTTTTTATGACGAAAATGAAAAGTTGTTATGCAAAAAAATATACATTTTTTTATCATTTTCATTTGACTTTCAATTAGAACTGTGTGATAATGAGAACATAAGTTGAGGCAAGTGCCTTTCTAAATGATAACAAAAGTTCTGATCTATATTTTTGACGGAGGTCCTAATTATGAGAGTTATTGCTGATGGTTGCATTAAATGTGGTTCTTGCGCATCTGTTTGCCCAGTTTCTGCTATTTCTGAAGGCGAAACTAAATACGAAATCAACGATACTTGCATCGATTGCGGTTCTTGCGAATCCGTTTGCCCAGTATCTGTAATTTCCGCTGAGTAATCACAAATAAAACACGCCCCTCATTGAGGGGCTTTTTATTTTGCCTAAAATTGCGTAACTTAGTATAATAGGACTATTAAGATATATATTATAGTAAGGGAGTTAATCTTGTTTTATATTGTACTAATTATTTGGCTATTATTAGACCAATTATCTAAATATTATGTAATGAATCATTTTTTGTTAGGTGAATCGATACCAGTTATTCCTAATGTATTCCATTTAACATATATTATTAATCGTGGTGCTGCCTTTGGGATGCTAGCAAATCAACGTTGGTTCTTCTTACTGGTAGCGGTCATTCTACTAGGTGTATGTGCTTATTACTGGAAGAGCTTGTCTAAAGGGCCATGGTCTTTACTAATTGGATCTGCTTTACTAGTTTCTGGTGCCATTGGCAATGGTATTGACCGTTATATGATTCACGGTGTAGTGGATTTTTTTGATTTCCGTGTATGGCCTATTTTTAATATTGCAGATATCGGTATCTGTGTAGGTGTAGCTTTTGTAGTGTATCATTTATTTACTGTGAAAGAAAACCATGATTAATTGATACTTTCACAGTGGTGAAAGATTTTGGAAACTGCGGACATATGCGGACGTATGCGGACATATGAGGACATATGAGGACATATGCGGACATATTATGTATAATACGTAACTATAAAGAGGTAGAGGATGAACGAATATATTGTTAGTGCTGAACAAGAAGGCATGAGACTAGACGTGTATTTAACGGAACAGATGGAAGGTTCTCGTAGCTATATTCAAAGCTTAATTAAAGGGGGACATGTTACCGTTGGTGGCAAAGTAGGAAAGGCAAATCTTCGCCTTACTCCTAATATGGTCATTCATGTAGAGGTTCCAGAACCTGAATCTGTAGAGGTGAAGCCGGAAGATATTCCATTAGATGTATTGTACGAAGACCATGATATTATCATTGTCAATAAGGCACGCGGTATGGTAGTCCACCCGGCAGTAGGTAACTACTCTGGGACACTTGTAAATGCGTTGTTATTCCATTGTAAAGATTTATCTGGTATCAATGGTGAAATTAGACCTGGTATCGTCCATCGTTTAGATAAAGATACCTCTGGTGTTATGATGGCTGCTAAAAATGATGCGGCCCATCTTGGTTTGGCGGAACAAGTAAAAGAGCATTCTGCAAAACGTACATATTGGGCGCTAGTACAAGGTAATATCGTAGAAGAAAAGGGAACTATTAAGGCTCCTATCGGTAGACATCCTAAGGACCGTATGAAAATGGCGGTAGTCTTTGAAAATAGCAAAGATGCAGTTACTCATTTCAAGGTATTGGAGCGTTATGGTCATCAAACTTTGGTAGAGTGTAATCTAGAGACAGGTAGAACACATCAAATTCGCGTTCACTTTGCTCATATTGGGCATCCTGTTGTTAACGATCCATTCTACGGCTATCGCCGTATGGATTTCCCTATTGAAGGGCAAGCATTACATTCTCGTTCTTTAGATGTTAAACATCCGATTACGGGCGAAGACATGCATTTTGAGGCACCTGTGCCAGCTGATTTTGAGGCGTGTTTGGAATTCGCAAAGACTTATCGTGAAGATAAACGAAAATAATCTGGTGAGATAAATTTTTGTACTTAGTTTACTGCTTATTTGTATATAGGGGCATAGAGGTATCTATGCTGTAAGGGCGTATATATGGAAAAGAAACGCTTACTGATGGATCAAGATGCTATTATGCGTGCTGTTCGTCGTATAAGTCATGAAATTTTAGAACGTAATAAAGGTTTATCTGATGCTCTTATTGTCGGAATTGAGCGACGTGGTGTTATCTTGGCAAAACGTTTACAAGCCGAAATCGAGCGCATTGAAGGCATACATATTGACTGTGAGTCTTTAAATGTTGCTATTTACCGTGATGATCGTGATTCCCGTCCTAAAGAAGGGGAGCCTTGCACCATTGATACAACGGAAAAGACGATTATCCTTGTGGATGATGTGCTATATACAGGTCGTACCATTCGTGCAGCTTTAAATGCATTGATGACAGCAGGTAGACCTAAATCGATTCAACTCGCAGTGCTCGTCGATCGTGGTCATCGTGAATTACCTATTCGAGCAGATTATGTAGGTAAAAATATTCCTACGTCTCATCTGGAAAGCGTACGCGTTGCTGTTGCTGAACTTGATGGCGAAGAAGGGGTTACAATACAGGAATAACCTGTATTGTAACCCCTTTTTTGAGTTCCTATTCTTTGCCATAATTTAGTTGTATAGGTTTAAATAATAGTGTACTTAAGTAACTATTCGTACAACTAGTTACTTAATATATTGCGGTGTATAGGTATAGTCTCTATGACCTGTACGATTACTTTCATTATGTAAGCATAGGGATTGGATATCGGTAGCTAGAGTATCGATATGATACATTGTTTGTCCAAATAGGCTTAACTCATTAGGTGCCTTAGCCCACTTTTGAATGAGTGGTATTTCATATTCGTTACGGAGCCATTGACGCCCTCGATCGTTAAAAGCAAGTAGGCGAGCATATTGTGGGCCCACTTCCATAGCGCTTTGTAATATATCTTTTGTTATACCTAGTGTGAGATAGGCTCCCATTCGTTGTAAGCGTGCATAGGTATAACGCTTAGATTTAATTTCTTCTGTGGCCGTAGTCCAAGACGGTTGTTGAGCTGCTTTTGACCATAAATGTTCAATGCCTTCGCTAAAATCCCCATACTTCTCAAGCTCTTGTGGCGGTGTGCGACGACTTAAACTGTGTACCATATCGTAGTAACGGTTATAGTCTACATAATTACTGTTTTCTATGACTTGAATCATATCTGATACCATGGATGTCTGGATAGAAGAACGAAGTTGAGTAGAGAGATTATTGTTGTTCGTAATAAGCTGACGCAATGCCGTACCAGATGGTAACTCATCAGTAATCGTTTCTTTGTGATGATTAGAGGTACGTAAGATAGGCATATATTCAAGATTTGGATGATACGCTAAGCCTGCACGAATATATTCAAGGCCCAATAATGCATTCGGTGTATTGAGTACATCTGTTTCTAAAGCTTTACGAAAAGCAGAGCCATAAGACATGCCTTCGTTAATATAGGTGCGCAGCTGTTCTTGTGTACTTTCACAATCCATACGCTTGGCTATGTCTATAAGAGCATCTAAGTCAGCCGTTTCAGAACCAAAGGAGAGGGCGTCCATAGATAGTGCTTTCACCATGCGAATGGAACCAGTCCCAAATAATTGTGCACTACCTGTAGAATAGATGGTAGGTAGCTCAATGACAATATCTGCACCACCGAGAATGGCCCAGCGAGCGCGATCAAATTTAGAGAAAATAGCAGGTTCCCCGCGTTGCACAAAGGAGCCACTCATGATACAAATGCGCAGGGCATCAGGATGTAGCTGTGCTAAGCTATGCAGTTGATGAGCGTGACCATTGTGAAATGGATTGTATTCACATATAATACCGATTGTTTTCATAGTGCCTCCTTTCATTAGTGTTAGTGTAACAAAGCGGAGAGGTACTGTAAATAAAATTTCATAATATCTATATAAATGGCTAGTTTATAT
>NZ_CAKPTN010000022.1 GCF_934190855.1 uncultured Veillonella sp.
AAAGTAGTTTTACCATGGTCAACGTGACCGATTGTACCGATGTTAACATGCGGTTTCGTACGTTCAAATTTTTCTTTTGCCATTAGGATTGTATCCTCCTTCACAAAAACAAATTACATTCTAGTATTAATATAATATATTAACCCTAATTTATCAATGGAATATAACATTCCCCTACAAATTATTATACCATATATACAAATATACAAAAAAGTCAACAGATACGAAGTATTCCTATCTATCGACTTTATTTTATAACGTCACAACTCTTACTTTTGAATCTTAATCTTTCTTAATATTAATGATTAAATATTATAGTGTAGCTATTTTGATCTTACTATTATATCCATAATAGTAAAATCACAAGCAGAATTAAGATTTATGGGTAGAAATAAAAAAATCCTCACCAACGTGAGGTTTAATGGTGGCGGCACACGGACTTGAACCGCGGACACACCGGGTATGAACCGATTGCTCTAGCCAACTGAGCTATGCCGCCATGTATGGAGCTAGTGACCGGGATTGAACCGGTGACCTTATCCTTACCAAGGATACGCTCTGCCGACTGAGCTACACCAGCACAATGAACGATCATTTCACTGCGAATATTTGTGGTTGCGGGGACAGGACTTGAACCTGCGACCTTCGGGTTATGAGCCCGACGAGCTACCAACTGCTCCACCCCGCTATAGATGGTGGAGGGAGAAGGATTCGAACCTTCGAAGTCGAAGACGGCAGATTTACAGTCTGCTCCCTTTGGCCGCTCGGGAATCCCTCCATAAATAAAATGGAGCTGGCGATAGGAATTGAACCCACAACCTGCTGATTACAAGTCAGCTGCTCTACCTATTGAGCTACGCCAGCATCATTACGACAAGATGAATTGTATCATCTGCCACACTAAGTGTCAAGAACTTTTTTAAAAACTTATTCAAAGTTTTTCTTCGTTCACTGCGGTATCCCTTAGTGCTTAATCATAATAACATGAAACGATACCCTATGCAAGTATTTTGTCAAAAAAATTTTATATTTCATCAAACCCACATAAAACACCGTAGTTTCGGGCTTTTATGACGTAGTTACTAAAAAAAGCAAACAAAAAAGGAGATAATATACTATCTCCTTTTTATACATTTATAGTTTCCCTATATTTTACCAATATGTTCAAGTTTGCAATTAGTCGATTGCAATAACATGATCTGGATGTGCAATAGTAACTACAGCATGTTTTGGATCATTGTTATGTTCTAAGTACAACTGATCCCCTTCAATGTGACCACGCCAGCCAACGACAATAGGATATTTTTTACTAATGGTTTTTAGTAATTCAAAGGGTTCTAAATTTAAGATAGGCGCAAAGAATACATTAATGCCATCGAGCAATACAACTTCAGTATCACTACGGCTAAGAGCACGACAAATAACTTCTTCTGCTAATTTAGGGCGTTCATCACGAGGCACGAGTAGGAATTCTTCTTCGATAAGCTGTTTAGCTTCCAAGTATTTCCAACCCTTTTGCTCGGATAATTCACGAATTAGCAAACTTTTACCAGAACCTGGACCACCAACGATAAACAATATACGTTCATCATCGTTTTGAATTTTTTCCCAACGTTCTTTTACATCTTGTACTGTAACCATATCCTTTGCCTCCTCGCTGCGACCTATCCTACTTAACCGGACGGTCAGATAACATAACGGATTTGATATATTGGTTTTTTTCATCTAGGGCAAACTGTAAATAAGAATTGCTTGCCGCTGGATTTTTATATTCATATACAGTAGACGTGCCCGAATTCGTTGTAGATTCAACGATACGAGTTGGCATACCGTACACAAAGAGCAATAAATACTTAGTATCACCCATCGCAATGCCGCGACGCGTTGGGGTGTAAATATTTAATAGTACACGGTTGATGAGATTCTTTTTATCTACACTTACGCCGTATTCGTTATAGCCAATAAACGCAGAGCCGAAGAGCATGCCCTGATGTTTCCAGTCATTATTAGAATCATTGACGAAATGATCGTTTAGCTGTAAACCACGTAATACGAAATCATCAGCAGTCAATTTGCCTGCTTCAAAATCATATAACGGTGCTTTAGGTAAACCAAATCTAGGCCATACTTGACCACTAATCATATCAACAGCCTCTACATTGCTTTGTTTGATAGTGAAAGCAATATATTCCTTTTGTTGACTAAGCATAGATTGTTGTTGGCTATTATTATTTGTATTCTCTACAGGACTCTTAAAATCCTTTTTTTGTGGCCATGAATTTTCAGAATGACCTTCATAAAGGAAAATATATGTCTCATTTTTTTGATCACGCCACATCGCATTAGGACTGCCATAAGCAAATACCAATTCCATGCGCGTGCTACCAGGACCAATATCACGTACAGTATTAACGCCTTTTTTCGTACTATGAATATTAGTAATAGTATTTGGTTCAAAGAAATACGTCGCCCCTTGACCACGCAATTGATCATTTACCAAGCGCTCTACAGAAGGACCTGTATATACAGTTACGGCAATATCTTTCATATGATACGTCGTAAAGTTATCTCGTACTTCTGTTTTTTCTACATCTTTAGGCACCACAAATTTGTCGCCCAAGCGGTATGTAGCGATAGCATAATCATCTTCAGAACCTATGGATGGCAAATCATTAGCTGTATAGGACTTACCGATATCGGCCAAATTATTTTGAGTGATGCTCGGCAATGGCCCTTCGTTTTCGCTAGCCGCTTGCCAGAACTGTATAGAGTCACCAAATTCAGTGACTGCCATCTGTTCCGCTAACCAACCTGTTTTGATGCGCTCATTTTTAGATGTTGTCTCAGGTTTAACGACTTTTATGGGCGCATGATCAAGGTACGCTAAGCTATCGGCATCACCAGACGCCTCTCCGCCACCTTGACTAGCTGCAGCAGCGTCTTGTACTGCATCATTTGTTTCATCAGTAGTTTCTACAGCAAAAGGGTTGACTGTAGAAATGGCAGGCTCTGCTGCATATCCGATAGTAGTAGCAGATAAACCTACAAGGAGGGCCGCTACAATACGGCTCTTCATAGAATAGTTCATCGATTAGTCTCCAATTGTGCACGCAACCATGTTAGCCATGGTTCAAGACCATTATGGGCGGTGCAACTTACTTCAAATATTTCTCCATTAGGATTTAAATTACGAATATCTTGTATAGCCTGTTCCTTTTTAAAAGGCACATACGGTAACAAATCAATCTTATTAATGAGGATGGCCTTAGACTCTTTAAAGATCAATGGATATTTAAGGGGTTTATCCTCACCCTCAGTAACAGATAAAACTGTTACTTTCATACTTTCACCAATCTCAAATTCTGCAGGGCATACTAAATTGCCTACATTTTCGATAATAATCATATCAAGCTCATCGAGATTTAGATCACCTAAGGCATCTTGAATCATCTGCGCATCGAGATGACAACCACCAACCGTATTAATCTGGATGACAGGCACGCCTAACGCATGAATTCGTTCTGCATCCTTAGCGGTAAACAAATCACCTTCAATAACAGCGAGACGATAATCCTTTGTTAAATCTTGTAAGGTAGCCTCTAAAAGAGATGTCTTACCAGCCCCTGGAGAACCTAACAAGTTAAATACAAATATATTTTTTTCCTTAAACAACTGTTGTAAGGACTCTGCAATGGCATCATTTTTTGCCAGCACATTAGTTTTAACTTGAACTTGCATGCCCTAACCTTTCTATCAATCGATATCCATGGAGGTCACTTGTAATTCGCGGCCCCCAATGGTTTGTACGAAATGACTGTCACAATGAGGACAGATAAACTTATAATTTTCTACAGGAAAAGTCTTATCACAATCTAAGCATTTTCCTTCTATGGGAATTGTATTGATTTCAATGCGTGCCCCTTCAGCAGGAGTTCCCTTAGTAACGGCTTCCCAACAAAAGAGCAATGAATCCGGCTCAACCCCACTCATGAGGCCTAAATCAAGCTGTACAGAATGGATTACCTTTGCGTCGTGTTGACGTAAAGTATCGAGAGCCACATCAAGAATCCCCTCTGCTATAGACATTTCATGCATGGTACGCCTCATACACAGCTTCTAGCATCATCGTCGTCGTTACAGAACCAACGCCACCTGGTACAGGTGTAATAGCAGATGCAATATCTTTTACCGCATCATAATCAACATCACCTACAGTTTTACCATCAAGCTCATTGATACCTACGTCGATAACTACAGCACCTGGTTTAATCATGTCAGCCGTAATCATATGAGCACGACCAGCTGCGGCAATAACGATATCACCACGTTTTACTTGCTCTGCTAAATCAGGAGTTCTAGAGTGACAAATTGTAACCGTACCATGTGCACCGAGAGTCATAAGAGCTACTGGTTTACCGATAACTTGGCTACGACCAACTACAACCACATGTTTGCCTTCCACAGGAATATCATAGTGGTTTAAAATTGCCATGCACGCCTTTGCTGTACAAGGAGCAAAGCCCCCTTTGCTAGCAGTTACAAGACCAATATTGTACGTAGTTAAACCATCGATATCTTTTTTAGGATCTAGCATATCGATAAGAGCCTCAGTATCAATGTGTTTAGGCATCGGCATTAACGGCAGAATACCATGGACTGCTGCATCATTATTTAAAGCTTGTAATGCTGTAACTACTTCATCCTGTGTAGCCGTTTCAGGTAATTGTTTTAATACAAAGCCATAGCCAAAATTCTTTGCTGTCTTTTCCATAAATGTAGCATACATATGAGCACCGTGGTCTTCACCAACGAGCAATACTGCCATAGTAATTACAGAGTCTCCTACTGCTGCAACTTTTTCTTGTAAAATCGCCTTGTGAGCATCTGCTACTGCTTTACCGCGTAATTCGATCATGTGTATCTCCATTCATTCAAACTATCTATAAAATAAGGTGCCTCCGGAGAGGCACCTAAGTCTCTTATTCTATTATATAACGAACTGTCTATAATTTCTAATTATGACCGAATTCGTTTTATCTACGGAAATGAACAGTAATTGCTGTACCAGCCTGAACAGTTGTACCGCTACTTTCATCTTGAGATGTAGCCGTACCAGTTCCATCCGGTTTAAAAGCAAGTCCCGCCTTATGTAACCAATCACGCACTTCACCATAGGTAAAACCAGTAAAGTTAGGCAATGTAACAGAACCATCACTTCCCGGTTTTGGTTCAGGTAATGTATTAGCAGCTTTAACAGCTACTGGTGTACTTTCTTTAACATACGGACTCATTTGGTAATACCGTACAAGCTGAGATACGATGTCCTTAAATACAGGGGCTGCAATTTGACTACCATAAAAAGAACCCTTTTGTGGGTCATCAATAACGACAAGAACTACAAATTTTGGATCCTCTACAGGTCCAAAACCAATAAAGGACGCAATGTATTGTCCGTCGAGATAACCGCCATGTTTGGTATCTAGTTTTTCCGCCGTACCAGTTTTACCACCGAAGTGATAACCTTCTACCATCGCTTTTGTACCGCCACCTTCAGATACTTCTTTTTCTAGAATATCTACAATGGTTTTAGCGGTTTCCGCCGGAACTGGTTGTCCTACAACAGATGTTTCAGTCGTACTTGTTACATCGCCTTGAGAGTTACTATAAGACTTGATGATATGTGGTTTCATCATAGCCCCACCATTAGAAAGTGCACCAAAGGCGCGAACCATTTGTAATGGTGTAACCGCAATACCTTGACCAATGGACATAGTAGCAACGTCTAGCTTACTCATATCCTCTGGATTATACAAAATACCTGCTCCTTCACCAGGCAATTCAATACCTGTTTCAGAACCAAAGCCATAATCACGTACATATTTCGAGAGAATATCTGCACCTGTTAATGTACCAATTTCAGCCATACCAGTATTAATAGAGTACTTCAAAATATCTAGCAAACGAACAGGACCATATCCCTCACCATTCCAGTTTCTAATGATATGTCCATTGGCAGCGAAGGCCCCTTTATCGTTATACACAGTGTCTAACTTCCATTTGCCTGCTGCAAGGGCTGCAGATGCAATGATAGGTTTGAATGTAGAACCTGGTTCATATAAATTGGTAACCGCAATATTTTTGAAAGCCTCTTCACCACTTTGGTTGTAGTTATTAGGATCATAACTTGGACGATTGGCCATCGCTAATATTTCACCGGTCTTTGGATCCATAACGATAACGCTCGCATGTTTAGCACCAGTATCAACCATCGCCTTATCGAGAGCACGTTCAGAAATAAATTGAATGGTCGCATCAATTGTTAAGGTTACACTCTTACCCTTATCTGGTAAAAATTTAGATAATACAGAGCCAAAGATAGCATTCCCTTTATTATCAGTAGCTACGATCTCTTGTTGTACGCCACCCTTTAATTCGTCATCAAGAACCATTTCTAGACCATCAAGGCCCTTATCATCTGTGCCAACAAAGCCCAACACTTGAGCCGCTAGTACGCCGTTTGGATAATACCGCTTAGACTCCTCTACAAAGTTAAGACCTACAATGTGATTATCCTTAATCACTTGTTGTACCGCTTTTGATTTGTCCGCATCCATCATACGGTTCAACCAAACAAATGCTGTATCCTCTTGTAAGGCTTTTACAATATTTTCTTTAGACATGGTTACATACGGAGATATGAGGTCTGCAATCTCTTGAGGAGATTGTTTAATCATCTTCGGATCCGCATATAAAGATTTTGTAACCACACTCATGGCCAACGGCTTACCATTACGGTCATAGATTGTACCGCGTGGCGATTGTAGTTTCCTATCCACCTGAACTTGTAATAGATTTTTCTTCTCTAGGTCAAAGGTATCAAAGACCTGCAGTTGTGCCAAGCGTCCGATGAGGACGAAAGCAACGGTCATGAGAACGGCAAGACACCAGGTGGTGCGGCTCCATCCACTCATGCGTAGCAACGCTTTATTTAGTAAATTCATCATTTCTCCACTGGACGGCGTAACTTATGGTCTAATGCATTATATAGTGCATCCGGTTCATTAGGAATCACTCCATTTTGAACCTGACCTAATAAATATTGCAATCCTTCCCCAACTTGATTCCCTGCGAGTTCAAGAACTCTTTTATCATACCTTAAATCCTTTGTGTGTATAGGCATTTCCAAACTAAGGTCGGCCATACATTCCCCAAAGGCTAATGTTCCATCTGTTGATGCATAAGGCTTCCCACAACCTAATACATCGGCAGCACAAACCTTGGCTAATTGCTCCCAGGCAGTGCGCATGATTTGGCTGTCCCGGAACTCACCACTACGAGCCTCTTTGCGAAGCCATTTCTTTTCATTTGCATCGCCATTTTGTACAAAAAAGTGGAAACGCATATGATTCTTTACAATCCAGGCCACACGTTTTACAAATGATTTTGGATATCCTAAACGAGTAAGCAAGGTTTCTGTCATTTCAGCCCCTAATGTATCATGACCACGATCTGTAAGGCGACCATTTACCACAGCACGCACAGTAGGCATTCCCTTTGCTACATCATGTAGTAATGCCCCCCAGCGTAACGTCAAATCCGGCTCTGTATTAGATACAACGGCTAATGTATGATACCAACCATCGAACTGGTGAAAGTCCTTTTCTTGGGGTAAATTCACCAAATGATATAGCTCAGGTAAAATAGGCACCTCACGAGCTACACCATTTTCCACAACGCGGCAAGAACATTCTGCTAAACGAGATTGTACTAATACATCTAACCCTTTAGCCACCGCTGGCTCTAGCATGAGCCGATTTATTTCATCCCGAACGCGCTCTAAGGATAATCCAGAAACACGATGAAAAGCCTTAGGCATAGCCTCTAGTAAATCCTTACTTGGTAAGAAGTCTAGCTTTGCTACAAAACGACAAGCTCTAAATAGGCGCAACGCATCCTCTTCAAAGCGCTTCTGTGGATCACCAATAGTACGCAAGGTCTTATGTTTGATATCCCGGCGTCCACCGACAAGGTCGATAACCTCACCAAAGCGATTCATAGCCATCCCATTGACAGTAAAGTCGCGGCGCAATACATCTTCTTCTAAGGTATCCGCATAAGCGATTTCTTCTGGCCGATGACTATCTGCACCATATCGTTCAGTTCGATACGTAGCAATTTCATATTGTTTTCCATCTAATCTAGCTACTACTACACCGAAAGATTTGCCTACTAAATCTGTGGTCTGAATACCTTGACCTCGTAGAACTTCAATTACCGTATCAGGACGTGCAGACGTCACAATATCAAAATCATGAGGCTTTTGATGCATCAAAATATCGCGCACTGCTCCGCCAATGATATAGGCTTCATACCCTGCCTCTTCTAGCACGGTCAATATTCGATTTGCTTGTTCCATCTTACACACTCCTTTCTGAACTAGTCTAACTTTTATTTTACTACAAATGAAAGCATGAAAAAAGTGCAATCCTTACAAGGATTGCACTCTTTCTGCAATAGCTGTGCCTGTCGGTGTTACCGCAAGACCGCCATCACTTGTTTCACGCAATGCTGCAGGCATAGCGCGACCAATATTATTCATAGCTTCAATAACCTCATCTGGGGGAATTTGACTTTCAATATTCATCAAAGCCATCTCAGATGCAGTAATAGCATGGACTGCATAGAAACCATTACGCTTAACGCATGGCACCTCTACGAGACCTGCCACAGGATCGCAGGCAAGGCCCAATAAGTTTTTCATGCATAATGCAATGGCATGGCCCACCTGACGTGGCGTTCCGCCCATCATTTCTACGATAGCCCCTGCAGCCATACATGCAGCTGTACCAATTTCAGCTTGGCAACCACCTACAGCACCAGCAACGCAAGCCCGATTAGCCACTACATTACCGATGCCGGAAGCGGCTAAGAAGCCTTTCACTACAGTAGCTCTATCTAGTTTATAGTGATCTGCCACCGCTTTCACAGCACCAGGCATAACCCCACATGAACCCGCTGTTGGGCACGCAACAATGCGGAACATTTTTGCGTTCGCCTCGTTTACAGCAATGGCATAGGTCATCGCCTTGTACGCGATTTCACTCATAAAACGTGGAGATTGACCGTCAAGCTGTGCCGCCTGACCACCGGACATACCGGATGCCGTTTTATCAGTATATGCAATACCATCTTGGATAGACATTTCAAAAATATCTAAACGATGCTCAATTTCACTAATAACCGCATCTTCATTGCGGTCATAATTTTCTAATTCATAACGCAGCACTACATCGCCAAAGGAAATGTTATTTTCCTCAGCTAGGCGAATAATATCTGCAATTGTATCATATGCATAACTCATCATTCACCCTCCTATAATGCCTCAAAAGTCATGACATCTTGAATGCCTGGACACTCGCGCATAAATTGAACCGTAATTGGATTTACTACAGTATCTGTAGTAATAACCATGACCGCATCCTTGTGCTTACCTTTACGGAATACGCGCATCGTTGCAATATTAATATCGGACTCACTCAAAGCTTGGCTAATAAGGGAAATCGCACCAGGTCTGTCCTCATGGAATACGACGAGGGTGAACTCATCACCTGTAATAGACATGTCATTGCCATCCACTTCGGTAATCATAATTTGACCACCGCCAAGAGATCTACCGATAACAGTCATATGACGATTATGGTCATCATACATATCAAAACGAACCACATTAGGATGACCTACATCTAATGGAGACTCGATGAACGTATACTCCATCCCCTCTTTTTTTGCTAAATCATGAGCAATGCGGATATTCTTATCATCCTCTTTATAGCCCAACAAACCGCCTACTAAAGCACGATCTGTACCATGACCTTTATAGGTTTTAGCGAAAGAACCATATAACGTTAAATCTACCTTTTTAGGAGTGGAACGGAAAATACACCGCGCCATCTTACCTAGTCGCGCAGCACCCGCTGTATGCGAACTAGACGGACCAATCATAACAGGCCCTATAATATCAAAAATACTATTCATACACGCCTCTATATACACATAAATAATGTGAGAAAATTCTTACTTTACCTATAGTATAACAATCAATATTGATCGATGTCTATATGCACATTAGAGGCATCTTTGTACTCCTACAAAGGACTTAAATTGTTGTAAAAAACGCACCTAAGGCGAACCCTAGGTGCGTTATTTATAACAACAGTCCTAAATCATAAAAGAGAGGGGAAGTAGGACTGTGGTTAACAAGTTAACAGATCCTATTAACCCAAGATAGCTTTCATGTCAGCTTCAGGAGTTGTAATTGGATGTAATTGGAATTTCTCTACCAAAATGTTCAATACATTGTTGGAGAAGAATTTAGGCAAGGATGGGCCGATGTAAATGTTGCGGATACCCAATGCCAACAATGTTAACAAGATACATACCGCTTTTTGTTCGTACCAGGACAATACCAATGTTAATGGCAAGTCATTTACGTCACATTCAAATGCACCAGCTAAAGCTACTGCTACTTGAATAGCGGAGTAAGCATCGTTACATTGACCCATATCAAGGATACGAGGGATACCACCGATTTCGCCAATGTTCATGTCGTTGAAACGGAATTTACCACAAGCCAATGTCAATACTACTGTATCTTCTGGAGTTTGTTTTACGAATTCTGTGTAGTAGTTACGGCCTACTTTAGCACCGTCACAACCACCTACTAAGAAGAAGTGTTTGATTGCGCCAGCTTTTACAGCGTCGATTACTTTGTCAGCAATGCTCAATACTGTACCATGACCGAAACCAGTAGTTACTTCATGACCACCGTTGATACCAGTGAATTCTTGAGCTTCTTTGTAGCCGCCCAATTCGATTGCACGGTTGATAACTGCGGAGAAGTCTTTAGTGCCGTCTTCTTTTTCTTCGATGTGTGCACAGCCGTCGAAACCTACCATATCTGTAGTGAAGATATTTGCTCTGTAGTTTTCTTTTGGTGGCATAATGCAGTTTGTAGTGAACAAGAATGCGCCAGGAACGTCAACGAATTCTTTTTGTTGGTTTTGCCATGCAGTACCGAAGTTACCTTTCAATTGAGGATGTTTTTTCAATTCAGGGTAAGCGTGGCAAGGTAACATTTCACCATGAGTATAGATATTTACACCTTTACCATCAGTTTGGATCAACAATTGTTTCAAGTCGTGAAGGTCATGACCAGTTACAACGATGAAAGGACCTGGTTCTACAGTCAAAGGTACTGTAGTTGGTACTGGTGTACCGTAAGATTCTGTATTAGCTTTATCAAGAACAGCCATACATTTCAAGTTAATTTCGCCGAATTCCATCAAAAGACCAAGCCATTCTTCAGCGCTGTGATCTTTAGCCATTTCAACTAAACCTTTAACGAACCAAGCGTCAACGTCAGCATCATGGAAACCAAGGCGAGCAGCATGCCAAGCATAAGCAGCCATACCACGCATACCTAATAATAATGTGGAACGAAGAGATACGATATCTTCTTCACCTTTCCACAATTGTTCCCAATCGAAGTTTTGTTGAGTGCTGTCCACTTGCGCATGGTAAGCATTTACTTCGTCGATGAACGCTTGAACACGATCTTCAGAGAAGTTAACGTTTGTTACGCACATGAATAAACCACGCATTAAATAATCGATACCTTCTTTAGTGTGGCCTTTTACGTCTAAAGCGCGTGCCAAACCAACTAAAGCAGCAGTTAATTCGTCTTGTAAGTTAGCAACTGGTGCAGTTTTACCACATACACCTTGTACAGTACAGCCGCCTGGTGCTGCAGATTGTTCGCATTGATAACAGAACATGCTCATTTAAAAATCCTCCTTTGCGAGACTTTCTCGCATTCAAGCTAGATAATATAAAACCTATACATTACACTGATGTTTTATCAGGTGTCTGATTGATTACATTTGAAAGTATAACGTAAAGGTGATACAATTTCTGTAGCTTGAGCAACAAATAAAAACTTTTTCAAAATTTTTCCTGACTCCCCTTGTGGAACAGGTAGACCATTTGGTCTTATACTATTATTATACAATAATCATTTTAAATTACTATAGATTTTTTCACACCGGAGGTGCTTATGAAACAAATTCTTTCAGAAGATATTATTAATCAATATATGCCTACCCTCTCAAAATGCCCTCTATTTCATAAACTTGGAGACAATGAATTACGCGGCTATTTACACAACGCCAAAGTAATTGTTCATAGCTACAAGAAAAATGACTTCATTGCCCTCTCTGGCGATCCTATGGAAGGCATTGGTGTTATCTTAGAAGGCAGCGCCCTTTTGACTCGCGAAAATGTAATGGGCCAACGCGTTATCATGGCCAATCTGGAGCAATCCGATATATTTGGGGAAGCTTTGCTTTTTAGTAAACAACCTTTATGGCCTGCTACGATTAAGGCGACGAAAGCAGCAAAAATCATATTCATCCCACTCGAAACATTTATCCAAACATTGCCAGATTGCCATCAATGCCAAACGACAATCTTATCTAATCTATTAGAGGATTTATCAGAAAAGGCAATCCTCTTAACGAGAAAGGTTCATTACCTTACTCTAAAAGGAATGCGCGAAAAGATTTTTGCCTACTTAACAGATATTTATAAACGCCAACAATCTAAAACAATTCACTTACCCCATAATCGCGAGCAAATGGCAGAGGTGCTCAACGTATCTCGCACTGCGTTAAGCCGTGAACTAGGCCGCTTGCGTGATGAAGGCATTATCGACATTACAGGTCGCACTGTAAAACTACAAAACATTGAAGAAATTGAAGATTTTGGTTTCAATGGCTTTTAGTACTAGCTGATCAGTGCTAAAATCAAATACAAAAGGTCTCCCTAAATAATTGAGGGAGACCTTTTATTATCTAAATTATCTATATTACCTATTTTAAAGGTATGTCGCTTAGAACCAATGTGATAAATCAAACTCTTCACCAATCGTTGCTTTCACATGAGCTCGGCCTAAGTAAAGACCTAGCAAGGTTAAGCTAATTTTGGACATCGGCGTTTTATCAAACACATCAGCCAAATCCAAAAGAACTGGAGAAATATCATCCATAATATCACGCGCCTCTTGCCCTCTGAAAGCAGTTGGTTTGCTCTTCATAAGTGCCAAAAGATCTCGTTGAACCATGGAGTCAGAAATACGAGTTTGTCTAAAGAAGCGTGGTGCCAAGGATTCATCAACTAAAGCCAATTTATATAAATTAGAGTTTAAGCTGCGCACCACATAACGAGGATCTACACCGCGACCATCAGTGGCACGGAACAATTCTTCCTTAGAGAAGCCACGATAATTAAATACAAACGGATAAGAATTAGATAATACTTGAGCCAATGTAATCGGTTCACGTTCCTCTTGGGTACAGCGCAAGTAATCGAGCTGACGATAGAAGGAATGATTTTGAGGCAAATCAGAAATAAATGGCTCAATATATTTTTCCACATAATGTTGGAAATGAATCAATCCATAGTTATTGGAGTTTCTAGAGTATTGCAGCAATAAAGTCAACGCCATGACTTGGAAGTGACCTAGTGTTAAATGTGGTAATACGCGCAATGCGTCAAAGGCTACTAAGTACGGCGTACTAGATTTAGGCGATTGCACAACATCAAGGAATGCACCTAATGCAGCGGACTTCATCCACTCCGTATTCGTTGCAGCATATGCCTTTTGCATACTCATCAAAGCTTCTTGAATAACAATATTGTCTAACAACGCATTTACTTCAGCTAGCTTTGTAATGTTGAGGGCCGCTAAAGCATCTCTAGTAATATCTTCTACATAATATTGTGTATCCCCATGCAACACGCCAAAGGCATGTACAAATGGAGCAATAGCTAGTTCAACACATTTATCTTCATGCGCTGCTCTAGCCCACTGACCAGTAGGAACCTCTTCATCAACTAAGCTCGCTGCAGCTAATTGTGCCTCAATTTCAGATGCATCAAATAGACGAGTTTCATCTAATACAGATGGCCCTTCTGCAGTTTGTACATCATCAGCGCCGCCAATCATTTGAGTGACTTCCATACTTCCCACTTCATCAGCAGCTAAGACCTCTACAGATTCGCCCATAGCAATGGTATCCTCTACAGAACTTGCGCGATTGCGCAGCTCATCTGTTACTTTATCAAGAACAATAGTCTTATCCATTAATGGAGTAGCTTGGTTGCCATTAGAATGCTTAATATCGGAAACCGCAGTCATCACAATAGTTGCGTCTGTAACAGAAGAAGTTACAACTTTATCATCTTCAACGACAGCCGGTTCATCATGTAAAACTTCACCTTTTGCACTATCCGGCTCAGTAGCTAAAGATTGAGAAGTACTTTTTTCTTTAATATCAGATTCTCTGTTAGACTCAGTACTAGTCACAGCATCATTGTGTTCGCCTAAGGCTAAGGAATAACCAGTAGATGTATTTTCTACATGTGTATTCTTACCATCTCTTCGATTGAAAGATGTATCCCCGGAATCAACCACAACATCTGCAGGTTCATTTGTCGCAGCCCCTTCGTTAGATTGATTTTCAGTGGAGTCCGCAATCGATGCAGTATATACATGAGTACCACCTGCATGCGTTATCGTTACATCACCGTGCTTAGATTCTGTTCCAGTCGGAGTATCATGTTGCTCGTCAACATGATTATCTTTATTTACACTGTTTTGTGCCTTTTGTTTAAGCTGGCTTTCACCATCACCACGACTAAAAACGGCGTAGCAAATAGCAAAGAAGCCCAATGCCACAACGGCTAATACAAAATATGGTATTACGTTTGACATACTATCCCCCTACATCAACGCTTCATTATATGCAGCACGTTCGCCGCCGATGCTCTTAGGACGAACACGACAAGCAGTTATATGGGCTTCCCCAATTTCCTTTAAACTAAGACGCACTGGTACTGTAACATGTTTCATATGCATGCCTATGAAAGTATCCCCAATATCGATACCTGCATCAGCTTGAATAAATTCAACCATTACAGGATCATCAAAACGTTCATATGCAGTTACAGCCATAGCACCACCTGCATGACGTTGAGGCACTACATTAACCTCTTCCTCCCAGGTCACTGCACTACGCTCCATAACAAGAGCACGATTAATATGTTCACAGCATTGAACTGCCAGATTAAGACCTCTCGCCTTAACAGCAGTATATATTTCATCAAATACGACCTGAGCCACATCTAGGTGGGAATCAGTGCCGATATTTTTACCTACAATTTCGCTAGTGGAGCAGCCCACAACGAATAATTGACCTTCCCGAACCTTTGCCAAATCAAGTAGTTCAGCCATCGCTGTGCGAACTGACTGACGAATAGTTTCTACAGAAGTCATGTTATCGCCTCACTCACTTTGAATGTATAAAATCTATATGTATATTATCATAAAATGGACAGAATCGGTAGACTTTAGTCTACATATCTGTGGTGAACATCACATGATACTAACTTATAAACTGTGAAAGTATATTCTTATACTATTATCATACTATTAAAGAATGAAAACAACAAAAAAGAGGCTCGCATTTGCAAGCCTCTTTTAATCACTCAGCGGTGATATTAGATTTTTCTGTAAGGTTTTTGGCCTTCTTCGTAGAAGTTGTTACCTTCAGTATCGCCAACTACGATGCAAGGGAAATCTTCAACTGTCAATTCAGCCAAAGCTTCTGGACCAAGTTCACCATAAGCAAGTACTTCGTATTTTTTGATGGATTTTGCAATCAATGCTGCAGCGCCACCAACTGCTGCGAAGTATGTGCAACCATTTTTCTTCATGGATTCAACTACTGCTGGTTTACGGGAACCTTTACCGATCATGCCTTTGATACCTTGATCAAGCATTGTTGGTGTGTAAGCATCCATACGACCAGAAGTTGTAGGACCAGCGGAACCAATTGGATCACCAGGTTTTGCAGGTGTTGGGCCAAGGTAGTAAACGAATTTGTTAGTCCAATCGATTGGTAATTTTTCGCCACGTGCTAAAGCTTCAGTCATAACTTTATGAGCAGCGTCACGAGCGGAATAAATTTTGCCAGTGATAAGAACGCTATCACCAACTTTTAATTTACGGGAAAACTCTTCATTATATTCTTCAGTGTTAATGCGAATTGTTTCAGCCATTGTAATGTTACCTCCTATCGATTAAAGTTCTGCGTGAGCATGACGAGCAGCATGGCACATGATAGTAACTGCAACAGGAAGACCAGCGATATGAGTTGCACCCCATTCGATGTTTACACCGATACAAGTTGTAGTGCCGCCCAATTGTGGACCGATACCAGTTTTGTTAACCATTTCCATGATTTCTTCTTCTAATTTTGCATAGTCAGCATCTTTGTGAGGTGTGCTAATGTCGCGAAGCAAAGCTTTTTTGGACATAACAGCTGCTTGGTCCATAGTACCACCGATACCTACGCCAAGAACGATTGGAGGGCATGGGTTAGGGCCAGCTTTTTTAACGATTTCAAGAACTGCATTTTTAACGCCTTCAACGCCATCAGCAGGAACAAGCATAGCTACGCCAGATTTGTTTTCGGAACCGAAACCTTTAAGCTCTACTTGGATATCTACTTTATCGCCAGGAACGATGTCAGTGTAGATAATAGCTGGAGTGTTGTTTTGAGTGTTCTTACGGTTGAACAATGGCTCGCCTACAACGGATTTACGAAGGTAACCTTCGATGTAACCAGCTGCAACGCCTTCATTGATAGCTTCAGTAAGGTCACCACCAACGAAATGAACGTCTTGACCTACTTTTAAAAATACCATTGTCATACCAGTATCTTGGCAGTATGGACGATCTTCAGCATCAGCGATTTCAGCGTTTTCAATGAGTTGATCAAGAACGATACGACCTACTGGAGACTCTTCTGTTTCACGACCTTTTTTCAAGCCTTCATAGATGTCTTTTGGCAAGTGGTAAGC
>NZ_CAKPTN010000023.1 GCF_934190855.1 uncultured Veillonella sp.
AGACAAGGCAAAATGGAATGGTTATACCTTTGAAGTCATCGATATGGATAATACCCGTATCGATAAAATCCTTGTTACCTACGAAGAACCTATTGTAGAACAAGAAGAAGAAAAAAATTAAGATAGGTATATACAAAAAGAGTGAGTTCTCTAAGGAGGACTCACTTTTTTATTACAACCTAACAACCAGTGATTTTAAAATAAAAAGACAAACTTTCAAAATACAATAATAAATATATGAAATAATTATATAATTCTCTTATTTCCTACAACTTTCTACAAATACACTAGAATTATATATTTAAATATAGTATTATTAAATTGTATAAAATATATAATTAGACCTAATCTAGAAATAACATCTAATTTAAAACTAGTCATTATTCTAAAATAGGTCCATTAAAATATAAAGTCCTATGATCATTTCATTGTGTAGTTATGTGTCATAGGGCTTATGTGTGTAGTAAAAGGAGAGATTCTATGAATCAAAGAGTCATGGCAACCATAGGAGCCCTCTTAATCGGGACCTCTATCATAAGTGGTTGCGGATCAGAAAAGCCACCTGAGGATACTACTCTCAAGGTACGGACCATCACCATCGGTGAAGAGTCAGGCACTACGAGTGCTGGCTATGCAGGTACTATCCATAATAAAACGGAAACTAAACTAGCCTTTCAAATTGGTGGACGCGTTATCAACAAATTTGTAAATGTTGGTGATGTAGTGGAAGCAGGCCAAGTGATTGCTCAAATCAATGGTTCTGATACAGCGGCACAAATGCAAAATGCAGAAGGCGCTGTAAAAGCAGCTCAATCAGCTTATGAATTAGCGGAAACCAATGCTAGAAGGTACCGCGAGCTCTATGCACAACAAGCGATTAGTAAATTGCAATTAGACCAAGCGGAAAATCAATTAAATGCTACAGCTGCTCAATTACAACAGGCTCAAGCAAGCCTCAATTTGAGTAGCAATCAAAATAGCTACACTAGCTTAACGGCTCCAGATACGGGCATTATTACAGCTCTTACTCTTGAATCTGGCCAAGTTGTAGCGGCTGGTCAAAATGTAGGCACCTTAGCAGTTGGTCGTGATCCAGAAGCGGTCATCGCTTTACCTGAGCAGGAAATGAGCAAGATTCACGTTGGTAGCCCTGCTACGATTACCTTCTGGGCCTTACCAGATGTAAAAGTTCAAGGCGTTGTGCGTGAGATTTCACCAGTTCCAGATCCAGTAGCGAGAACGTATACAGTAAAAATTGCCTTGCAAAATGCACCTAGTGAAGTACAACTAGGTATGACAGTTAACGTAAATCTAACCACCACAGATACAAGCAATATCACCATTCCGTTAACGGCTCTTGTAAAAGACTCTAACGGCAACAATGCAGTCTACATCATCCGCGATAAAAAGGCACATCTCGTGCCAATCAAGACTGGTGATTTTGGTCAAAATTCTGTTATCGTCACATCTGGCTTAGCTAAGGGTGACATTGTCATCACTGCTGGTACCCAACAATTACAAGAAGGGACGGCGGTGAGTCAATGAAACAATTTAACTTAGCCGAATGGGCTTTAAAACACAAGTCCATTATCTACTACTTCATGGCTGTGCTCCTCACCTTTGGTATCTTCTCGTACACCCACATGGGACGTATGGAGGATCCAGACTTTACGATGCGCACCATGGTAGTCGGCGTTGCTTGGCCAGGGGCTTCCCCACAAGAAATGTCGGATCAGGTAACGGACAAACTAGAGGAAAAATTGCGCGATCTACCTGGCGTGGATTATACAAAATCTTTCACAGATGGTAGCAAATCGGTGATTTATATTAATCTGAAAGAAGATTTGCCATCTGAAAAAATTCGTCCCGCTTGGGAAGAAGCGCGAAATATGATTAACGACGAATGGAAGTCACTGCCCCAAGGTGTTCAAGGGCCTACCATCAACGATCGATTCGATGATGTATACGGTATTATCTACGCCATCAGCGGTGATGAATATTCGTACGAAGAAAAACGACAACAAGCTGAAGACTTAAAACGCCAGCTTTTATCTGTTCCAAATGTTAAGAAAATCAGCCTCATTGGGGTGCAACAACAAACCCTCAATGTAACGATTAACAAGGATAAACTCGCATCCTATCAAATCAGCACGCAACAGCTATTAACGGCCATTAAACAGCAAAGTATGATGGTTCCAGCTGGTATGATTACAACGGATACGAACAACGTATATCTCCGCGTTAACGGTCTATTCGATAGCCCTCAAGCGGTGAAAGATATGCCCATACGCATCAATAATCAAACGTTGCGCCTCGGCGACATGGCTGATGTAACCATGACCTATCAAGACCCTAGCAATCCGCAGTTCTACTACGAAGGCAAGCCAGCTGTTGGCATCGCCATCTCCATGGATGCAGGGGGCAATAATATTGAATTCGGCGAAGCCATCGATAAGAAGCTAGCTGAATTAAAGAAAACCATACCGGCCGGTCTTGAGCTCAACCAAGTTTCAAATCAGCCGCATATCGTTAAAGAATCCATCGGCGATTTCTCTCAATCCTTATTTGAAGCCATCGCTATCGTATTGCTCGTAAGCTTTGCATCTCTCGGCTTGCGAACTGGTATTGTAGTAGCCCTCACCATTCCAGTAGTTGTGTCTACGACGTTCATCTTGATGTATGAAAGCGGCATTTACTTGCACAAGGTTAGCCTTGGTGCCCTCATCTTGTCGTTAGGCCTACTCGTAGACGATGCCATCATCGTTGTAGAAATGATGAGCGTTAAGCTAGAAGAAGGTTGGGACCACTTTAAAGCAGCTACCTTTGCTTACGAATCGACAGCATTCCCTATGCTATCTGGTACACTCATTACTTGTGCAGGCTTCTTGCCGTTAGCACTAGCACAAGGCATGGTAGCAGAGTTTACTAAATCTCTATCCATCGTTGTATTTATGGCACTTATCCTATCTTGGTTTGCATCAGTTCTCGTCAGCCCTGTGCTTGGTTATAAAATCATCGAAAACAAGGCTCCAAAACCAGAGTCTGAATGGACAAAACGTGACCATATCATGCACAATCTCAGTGTTACATTCTATGATAAATTTGAAAGACTGTTGCATTGGGCTTTAGGACATCATAAGGTAGTATTACTCATCACCTTAGGTGCCTTTGTGTTGTCTCTACTTTCACTACCATTGATCAAACAGGAATTCTTCCCATCATCAACGCGTAATGAAATAGTAGTATCCATGCAATTCCCGCAAAGCTCGTCCATCGAGTACACCGCTAACCAAGCAAAACTCATCGACGAACATTTACAAGGGGATGAACGTATTGCTACTTTCACATCCTACATTGGACAAGGTTCACCGCGTTTCGTCCTCACCTTGGAACCAGAATTGCAGCGAAATAACTTCTTGCAGTACGTTATCGTTACAAAATCCTTAGAGGACCGCGATAAACTATATGCTGAATTGACTCCATATTTAAACGAGCAATTCCCATCTGCCCTTGTAAATACGCAATTCTTACAAATTGGTCCACCATCTAAATATCCAGTAATGCTCCGCGTTTCTGGCCCTGATCAAGAGGTGGTAAAAGACATTGCGAACCAAGTAAAAGACAAGATGCAAGGCGACAAAGACTTGCAAAACATCGCTTTTGACTGGCCAGATACAGAACCAGTAGCCAATATTCACATCGATCCTAACAAGGCTCGCCTACTCGGTATCGATAGCTACGCCGTATCCTTGCACTTGCAAAGTCTATTATCTGGTACTAAATCTGGTGAGTACTACGAAGGTAACCAAACCATTCCTGTAACCTTCCGTTTAGGTGGCAACGAGCAACATAACTTAAGTGCTCTCTCCTCCTTACCGATTCAAACAGGAAACGGTTCCTACGTACCACTTAGCCAAATTGCGACCATCACCATGACGCAAGAGGATGGTATTATTTGGCACCGCAACATGATGCCAACCATCAGTGTTCATGCTAACGTAAAAGATGGTGTCTTAGGTAATTCAAAAACGAAAGAGGTTTATAAATCCTTACAAGACATTCGCGACTCCTTGCCTACAGGCTACACCATTGAACTCGATGGTGCTGCTGAAAAGAGCGTTACAGCCGTTTCTAAACTGTTAACACCAATGCCGATTATGCTCTTTGCAATCATGACAATCCTCATGTTCCAATTGAAGCGTATTGCCCTCATGTTAATGGCTTTATTGACAGCTCCACTTGGACTCATCGGTGTCGTATTGGCGCTCAATATTACGAGAACACCACTAGGATTTATGGCGATTCTAGGTATTATCGCCCTCTCGGGTATGATCATCCGTAACTCCATTATCTTGTTAGACCAAATTGAAATTCACAAAGCAGAAGGCCAAGAACCTCGTGAAGCGATTATCAACTCCGCTACACTGCGTTTCCGCCCTATCATGCTCACCGCTATCGCAGCGATTTTAGGCATGATTCCTCTCATGGGATCTGTATTCTGGAGCCCACTTGCTATCGCCTTCAGCGGCGGCCTACTAGTGGCAACAGTACTAACACTTATCGTACTACCAGTTATGTACGCAAGCTGGTATAAAGTAAAATAAAATACTAAATAGTAAGATAAGATAAAAATAGCAAGATAATATAAAACATAATAAAAATCCTCCTAATTAAGTTTTTAGACTTTAATTAGGAGGATTTTTTTGTACAAACACATATAAAAAACAGCAGGGCGGCCACCCTGCTGTTTTTTAGTCACGAGAATACATTGTAACTTACTTATTTCCCTTAAGATTATATTAACAGTACTATCTGAATTAGTCTAACTTATTAAACTACAACAGCTGTACCATTACATGTAATCATGAGCATGCCGTTTTGAGCACCTACTGTGCTGTATTGGAAGGATACGCCAATAATAGCATTAGCACCCAATTTAGAAGCCCGTTGAGACATTTCATCAAGAGCTGCTTGGCGCGCACTCATCAAAGAATCTTCATAACTACCACTACGACCACCAACGATGTCGCGAATGCCAGACATAAAGTCTTTCACGAAGTTACGGCCTTCTACTACTTCACCAAATACGATACCTTTGTACTCTTGTACAGGTTTGTTTTCAATATGAAAAGTTGTTGTAATAATCATAATGCTCTCCTCATTATCTATCGAAGTCGCGGTCTAGGTTAACCTCTTTCAACGGCACAAGTTTAGTTTTGTTGATATATTTGTAACCTAAGTATACAGCGAAGAAGATTGGCAAGCCAATATACGCAACGGATACGCCGTACCAGTCGATTGTTTCGCCTGTGAAAGCAGAGTAGTTTTGACCAGCAATGATGATGACGCAAAGGATGAACGCCAAGATTGGACCAATTGGGAACAACCACGCTTTGTAAGGCAATTCACTAAGATCTCTACCTTGTGCAATGAAGGCACGACGGAAGCGATAGTGAGAAATGGCGATACCAACCCATGCGATGAAACCGCAAAGACCGGAAATATTAACAATCCAAGTATATGCAGTACCTTCGCCAATGAAGCTAGTAAGGAATGCAAATAAACCGATTGCTGTCGTTAAGATTAACGCTGGCACTGGAACGCCGCGGCTGTTAAGCTTAGCGAAGATTTGAGGTGCTTGACCTTCTTTAGCGAGTGCGTAGAGCATACGCGTAGAAGAATATAGACCAGAGTTACCAGCACTGAGTACTGCCGTTAAGATGATAGCATTGATGAAGTTAGCAGCAAAAGCAAAACCAAAGCGGTCAAATACGAGTGTAAATGGAGAAATAGAAACGTTCTCTACACTAGAATTCAACAGATTTGGATCAGTATACGGAATTAAGAAACCGATAACTGTGAAAGCACCGATATAGAACAATAGAATACGCCAGAAGATTGTATTAATCGCTTTTGGCACGTTCTTTTCAGGGTCTTCTGCTTCACCAGCAGCTACGCCGATAAGCTCAGTACCTTGGAAGGAGAAACCAGCTACCATAAAGATAGCGAGGATAGATTCCCAACCACCTACGAATGGCGCTTCCCCTATTGTCCAGTTCGTAAAGCCTGGAGATGTATCACCAATGCCAAAGATGAGCATGGATCCACAGAATAGGAATACGAATACAGTAATAACCTTGATGCTAGAGAACACATATTCACTTTCACCAAAGGAACGTGTGGATAAATAGTTCAAGCCAAATAGAATGAGCAAGAACAAAGCAGACCATACGATGGCAGGCACATCAGGGAACCAATATTTCATGATGAGAGCCCCTGCTAATACTTCAGCAGCCAAGGTAATAGCCCAGTTAAACCAGTAATTCCAACCTAAGGCAAAACCAAAGGCAGGGTCTACATAGCGTTTTGCATAAGTCCCGAAGGAACCAGGAATCGGCAAGTACGTAGCCATTTCCCCAAGAGAAGTCATGAGGAAGTACACCATGATACCAATGAGGCCATAAGCTACAAGCGCACCACCAGGGCCTGCAGTACTTACTACTTCACCACCGGCAACGAACAAGCCAGTACCGATAGCACCGCCAAGAGCGATCATATTCATATGACGCGCTTTCAGGGTACGTTTTAGATGTTGATCTTTGTTAGACGTAAACTCTACGTTATTATTTTGATTATCAGCCATGGTACACCTCTTACAAATCTAGATTACGCACATATTTTGCGTTATCTTCAATAAATTTACGACGAGGTTCTACCTTATCACCCATGAGAACTGTAAAGATTTTATCAGCTTCAATAGAATCTTCCAAACTAACTTGTAAAATCGTACGATTTTCAGGGTTCATAGTAGTTTCCCATAATTGTTCAGGGTTCATTTCACCTAAACCTTTGTAACGTTGGATAGTGATACCATCGCGGCCTACTTCATCAAGTTTAGCAGTTAATTCCGCATCAGAGTATACATACCAGTGGGACTTGCCCTTCTTAATTTGGTACAACGGTGGTTGAGCAATGTAAATATGGCCTTGTTCTACCAATGGTTTCATATAGCGGTAGAAGAATGTTAATAACAAGGTACGGATATGAGCGCCGTCAACGTCCGCATCTGTCATGATGATAATCTTGTTATAACGAGACTTAGTAATATCGAACTCTTCCCCAATACCAGTACCGAAAGCAGTAATCATGGAGCGAATTTCGTTATTAGCTAAAATCTTATCAAGGCGCGCTTTTTCTACGTTAAGGATCTTACCACGTAATGGCAAAATCGCTTGGTAACGACGGTCACGACCTTGTTTTGCAGAACCGCCCGCAGAATCACCTTCGACTAGATAAATTTCAGTCATAGATGTATCTTTTTCGGAGCAATCTGCCAATTTACCAGGAAGGCTAGATACTTCCAACGCATTTTTACGGCGAGTTAAGTCACGGGCTTTACGAGCAGCCTCACGAGCACGGCTTGCCATCGTTGCTTTTTCGATGATTTTCTTAGCATCTTGTGGATGTTCTTCGAAGAATGTTCTAAGGCCTTCAGATACGATAACGTCTGTAATACCTTTAACTTCGCTATTGCCAAGTTTAGTTTTTGTTTGGCCTTCGAACTGAGGTTCCAATACTTTTACAGAAACAACAGCTGTCAAACCTTCTCGTACGTCTTCACCAGAAAGGTTGGACTCATTTTCCTTGATCAAACCAGATTTACGTCCATAATCATTGAGGGTACGAGTCAAAGCAGCACGGAAACCAGATAGATGCGTACCACCGTCAACAGTGTTGATGTTATTTACGAAGGACAACAAGTTTTCGCTGTAGCTATCGTTATATTGCAAAGCTACGTCTACTACTACGTCGTCTTTTGTATTTTCAATGTTGATAACAGTAGGATTTACTACTTCTTTATTTTCGTTCAAGAATGTGATGAAAGAACTCAAACCACCTTCGTAGTGGAAGCTTTCAACACGAGGTTCCTCTAGGCGCAAATCGCTCAATGTAATGCGAAGGCCTTTGTTAAGGAATGCCAATTCTTGTAAACGCATTTTCAATGTATCAAAGTTGAATACTGTAGTTTCAAAGATCTCAGCATCAGGTTTGAAGATAACTGTAGTACCAGTACCTTCTGCTTTACCGATTTCGTGCAACTCGGAAGTCTTGTGACCACGAGCAAAGGAAATCTCTTGAATGATACCATTTTGAGCTACTTGAACCTTAGTCCATTCGCTCAACGCATTTACTACGGAAATACCTACGCCGTGAAGACCACCAGATACCTTGTAGCCGCCACCGCCGAATTTACCACCTGCATGCAATTTAGTTAATACTAACTCTACCGCAGACATACCGGATTCATGCATCCCTGTTGGAATACCACGGCCATCATCGACAACAGTAATGCTGTTATCTGGATTGATGGATACTTCGATATGTGTAGCGTAACCTGCAAGCGCTTCGTCTACAGAGTTATCTACCACTTCGTATACGAGGTGATGCAAACCGCGAGTAGATGTACTACCGATGTACATACCCGGGCGTTTACGCACCGCAACGAGACCCTCAAGAACCTGAATATTCTGAGCGCCATAATTTTGTTCAGGCATGAAACAAACTCCTCCTAACAATCTATCACACTGTACTCGATTGAAATGTAACAACACATGTACAGGATTAAACTTATCTCTTTATTATACTATAAAATTCATCAATTCGCCTCATTAAAGTCTTAATACTAATACCAGATCCATAAACGCACTCATCAGTGACCACATACGTCTTGATTTGCTCCTCTGGTACCATGGCGATATACTCTAGCGTTTCATAGTGATGAATAGGACTTTTATGGGACTTTCCGCCCTTTGCGTGCACCATAGTAATAATAGATTCGATAGGCACGGAAACAGTATCCCCAATATGAACGTACATAGGAATGCCCCCTCTACTTTTCTAATGTCCCATTAAGGGCATCAATTTTGCGCTGTTCTTCTTCAGCCAAGAACTTAGACCGATATTTATTACACAAATTAATAACATGTTGATCCGTCAACTCATCAGGCTTTTTGTGGGTGATGAGCATAGCCAGCATAAACATATGACGGCGATTGATAGATCCTTTGTAAATTTTATCTAAGTAAAAGTATATGCACTCCCGCATGGCTTCTGCAAAGTCTGGGAAGGTACATTTAATAAACTGCTGGCAATCGCTATATTTAAAGTACGGATATTTTCTAATGACCGCCTTAATGTCCTTAATATGAGCGCGATGCAATTCATATTCGCATGTGGGACAGATTTCTTTTTTAGATTGCATGTGCATGCCACATCGACCACAACGATGATATCCATGCTGCTCTAAATAGATTTCACGCTTTCGTGCTGTAATTTGTACTTTCCTGAAAGCTGCCTTCAATTCTTCATTGTCCGTTTGTTCCAAGGATTTATCGATGGCATCTACGTCTTCTTTTGAAAGCACGATATCTGCGAAATTAATACGTTTCGTAATAATTTGTTCATCAGGCAGTGAAATAGATGTGTCAGTATTAGCTTTCACATAGCTCTGACGTTTCATAATAAAGCGAATATCTTTGATGACATCTTGATGATAATACTTGTTGATGGCCTCGATAATACGCCTCTTTTGCATCTGTAATTCCTGCATCCACATGGAAT
Organism: uncultured Veillonella sp.; assembly: GCF_934190855.1. GTDB lineage: Bacteria > Bacillota > Negativicutes > Veillonellales > Veillonellaceae > Veillonella. The sequence goes on from NZ_CAKPTN010000023.1 coordinate 9,622, forward strand.
TATCTGCACTGATAACCATGTCTGGCGGCTTGATAGACACAATTTTCGTATGATCCGCAATGACATCGCCCACTACATCACGCCACTTGTGAACGAGGGTATTTAATTTATATTGTTCCAGTAAATTCAGTTTTGATAAGGCCTTTGGTAAACAAAGATCAAGGCTGTCCATACTGAACCTTTCCCCCTTCACAAGAAATAAATTGAACAGATTTCAAATCTTTAAAATCGTGAATATCTGTAGTAGTAATAAATGTTTGAATACGTTTATGAATAAACTGCAATAAATTCGCTCGTCTCGACTCATCAAGTTCGCTCAATACATCATCTAATAACAGAACTGGATATTCCCCAACCTCGGACTTGATAAACTCAAGCTCGCTCAACTTTAAGGACAATACAGCAGTTCGTTGCTGCCCTTGGGATCCAAATTTCTTTAAATCCATCGCATCAGAGAAGAATCGTAAATCATCGCGGTGAGGACCTACGCTGGTGGTCATCCTATGACGATCCTGTGGCAATGCTGCTTTAATGCGCTCGTAAAAGCCTTCCTTTGTATATTCTAAGGATCCATTGTCCATATACGGCTGTTCATAACCGATAGTTAAATTCTCGAGACCACCAGTCAGTTTACGATTCATCAAATCGATAAGAAGATTAATTTTCTTCAAGCTCTCTAATCGTTTCTTTACGATAAAGCTCGCCATATCGGCTAGCTGCAAATCCCATTCTTCAAGAGGAATGTTTTGTTTACCTCTATATTCCTTAAGGACTGCATTTCGTTGCTGTAATAACCGATTATACTGCATCAACTGATGATAATAGGTAGCACTAGTCTGGGAGATTTCCATATCTAGGAAACGTCTACGTCCCGACGGTGTGCCCTTGATGATCTGTAAATCTTCAGGACAGAATATAACTGTATTTAATGTACCAATCAGTTCCTTTTGAGATATTTTAGTATCGTTTAAGCGAATATCCTTAGGGCCTTGGCGGAATAACTTAATATTTACCTTTTGAGGCGTATCCTTTTTCTCAAACTTAACGACAATGCCTGCTTCCTCAGCATTGAACATGAGCATATCCGATGTATCGTTGGTACGATGGCTTTTACCAATGGTACCAACATAAATGGATTCGAGGATATTCGTCTTACCAGCCCCATTAGTGCCGTGCAAAACGATAATCTCCGGATTAAACTGAATCTGTACATCCTTGTAATTACGAAACTGGAATAATTGCAGTGAGTCAATTCTCACCGATTATGCCTCCTCTTGAGTAATCACGAGATCTACATCGAGACCTTCACAAGAAATAACATCGCCAACACGGCATTTCTTGCGCTTTTCTGTGACAACCTGACCATTCAAAGTAAGAATACCTTCATCGATAAAGGATTTAATTTGACCACCTGTTTCGATGATACCTTCTAACTTCAACAACTGATCAATCTGAATGTACTCCGTATGAATGGGTACCTGCTGTTGCTCTTTCATAACGTCCTCCTATAGTGGACAATTTATAACTATATGGTAATTAGGTAACGATGACTTTTAATCATCATTACCTAATAAAAATATGTATATTAATTCAACAGAATATACAATATAGTAATATTTTTCTCAAAAATACGACTATATTTAAGATCACGCATTCGTACGAACTGGTGTTACTACGTATGTATAGTTCGGATTATTGTCTTGGCGAATGACAACAGGACCGTTTTGTTTTAAGAACAAGTGGATGTTGTCGCCTGTGCTGTGGCGCAAGATGTCGGAGATGTAGCGACCGTTGAAGGAAATTGTAAACGGTGTACCTTTAAATTCAACAGCTACGTCTTCTTTTGCCATACCGATTTCAGTATTTTGAGTAGACAATGTTACATTGCTTTCAGCCCAATCATAACGAATTACGTTATAGCTAATATCTTTTGCCAACAAGGATACGCGGTCAACGGCACCAGCGAATTCGCGGCGGTCGATAACTGCGCTAGAGTCGAATTGGGAAGGAATTACCTTTTCATATTCTGGATACGTGCCTTCGATCAAACGAGAAATGATATAAATAGATTCAAAGTTGAAAACGATTTGTGTGCGATTCCAAATGATGTTGATCATGGCTGGATTATCTGTTGGTAACAAACGAGATACTTCAGCTAACGTTTTTGTAGGAATAATAGCTCGCATTGGCGTAGTTGCTGGTTCATCGATGGTAATTTTCTTAACAGCCATGCGGTGTGTATCAGTAGCAACCATTGTTACTTCGTTTTCTTTGATTTCAAGAAGAGCACCTGTAAATACAGGACGATCTTCGTCAGTAGCAGCTGCGTAGTTTGTTAAATCGATGAGTTCTTTCATAGCAAAGCTATCGATGTTCACATGATCTTGGTCGTGAATTTGTTCCACCAAGGAGAAATCATCTGGATGCAATGTTACGAGATTGAATTCGGAAGATCCAGAAGTGATAGTTAAAGAATTACCGTCCTCTGGTTTGTAAAGTTCGATGGTATCGCCAGGCAATTTGCGAATTAATTCTTGGAAATAGCGGGAACCTACAACTAATGTGCCAGGTTCTTTAATATCGCCGTCGATTGTTAAACGAATACCGAGTTCAAAGTCGTTACCTTGCAATTCTACTTGACCATTTTTTGTTGTCATGTAGATAGCGCCTGGTAAGTTGGAGCTTGTTTTATTTTGAGATACCTTTTGCAATACGTTGATTGCTTTTTGGAGATTTGCTTTTGGGAATGTAATATGCATATGTTACTCCTTTATAATTTGTCTGTTTGTTATTAGTATTATTAGATTTGTAGATTGCTTTACATTATATATATTGTTTGTATGTACTATTTCCATATAATGCAGAAGCACTGATAACTACTTCTCTTGTTTGTAATATTCTATGTTTACTATCGTAGATGCTCTATAGATATTTTGCGATAGATCTGTTTCTACTGGTTTTTTGATTGTTTGTTAGTTTTAGTAGTAGTAATAGTAGGGGCCTGTTCATATGTGTAAAAGTGAATTGGCGCTACTAATTGTGCGATTTCTCGGTTGTGTATAACTATGTTGATAGTTTGTAACCACTTATCCACATACTCACAGCGGAGTGCGGTTTTTAGGATATCCACAAAGTTACGCACAATATATCCACAGAGTTATCCACAGGTTGTTAATTTCTGTTTAATTTCAGAAATTATGTTCTTAGTTTCTTCGTTTCGTTCAATTTCTTTCGTAATTTTATCGTACGCATGGAGAATTGTCGTATGGTCACGAGAGAAAGCAGCTGCGATTTGCGGATAACTTTCATTGATCATATCGCGGCATAGATACATGGCCACTTGCCGTGGGAATGCGAACTGTGCTTTACGCTTCTTGCCGAGCAAATCTTGCTTTTTAATATTGAAATAAGAACTTACAAAATTCTGAATACTTTCAATAGTTACCATGTTCACCTCTTCTGTGTGAACGAGGCCGGCCAAGGCTTGTTTAGTGTATTCTAGATCGATAGATTCAAGACGTTGATCGATGGATGCGGTACCGATTAATTTTGTGAAAGCCCCTTGCAACACGCGGACGTTTTCGCTGAATTGAAGCGCCACGTAGTTGATGGAGTCGTTATCAATGCGGATAACGCGGTTTTTCTTATATTCTCTTTCGAGTAAGGATCTAAAGATAGCGATGCGCGTTTCTAAATCTGGATTTTCCATTGTTGCAATGTAGCCAGCTTGGAAACGAGAACGGAGACGGTCTTCAAATTGCTCCATATCGTTTGGCATCGTATCGGACGTAAGGACGATTTGCTTATTGTTATTTAATAACTCATTGAACGTATTAAATAGCTCGGTTTTCGTACTTTCACGACTTTCAAGGAACTGAATATCATCAATCATGAGTACGTCAATATTGCGGAATGTGTTGCGGAACAATTTACCTTGGTTACGTTGCAATGTTTCGACGAAAATGTTCATAAAGTTTTCGCTCGTAATGGACATAACCTTCATGTGTGGATGATTTTCCTTGATAGCATTGCCAATGGCGTGCATCAAATGCGTTTTACCGAGGCCTGAAGGACCATAAATAAAGAGCGGATTATAGTCGCCACCTGGGAACTCAGCTACATTTTGAGCCGCCCCAAATGGAATGCGGTTCGCGTTGCCTGTTACGTAGTTGTCAAAGCGATACGCTGGGTTTAGATTAGATAAGGATAAATCTACAGGTACATTATCAGACTGTAATGTAGGTGTTGTAGTTTCAACGGTTTTACTAGGCGCTACCATTGGCTCATCTGGAATATCCACAGGTGCTGGAGCGCGATCGATGTAGACAGGCTCTTGATAAACGGGTTTATAGAATTCATCTTGATGCGATTTTTCCTCTACTACTGGAGGTAATGGCATCGGTGGAGCCACTACAGGTGCATCATCGATGAGACTTTCATCAACAAAGGTAGTATCTACACTCTCTTGATTGAAATCGAATAACACCATATCACGATGAGAACCTATAACCGTAGTAATAGCATCCTGCAAAGCCTTGCTAATCTGCGGTTGCTGATCGATTAAGTTTTTAACAAATGTTTGCATGACCCCAATATGGATCGAATGACTGTCGAGAGACATGGGAATCAACGATGCGGTGACGCGCAAGTACAACGCGTCAGGCAAATGTTGCATGTTCTTTTTCGCCTCTTGCAATATATGCTCCCATATATTATTCAAATCAAATGACTGCATGACGTGCCTCTTGTGTATAACTATTGCGATAAATGTGTATAACTTTAGGAATAATGTGTATAACTATTGTAAAAGCTGTGGAAAACCATATTATTCTTGTGAATAACCTGTGCACAACCTGTGAATAAGTGAAAATAAAATTCTCTTCCAACCAGATAATAACTGACTTTATAGATTACACAGGTTAAAAGAGAAAAAATGTGGATAACCTTAAAAGTTATCCATCAAAAACTTATAAAAATATATACTTTTTCCTAATTTCAGTTATGATTGTACCAAAAAATCACTAGTTTGTCATTTATTCTGTGGATAACTTTTGATTATCTGAAGGAGAAGTGTTAATAACTCAGCAACTACCTCATCTCTTGTTCATCAATTACTTTTGGGGGAGGAATGAATGGAATTACAATTTGTATATGAACTATTTTTAACTAAGTAACGATAATCTATAAATCTAATTTTTATCCACTTATATTTATCTTTGTTTCTAGATTACTTTTAGGAAGGAATTGATACTAATTTTCTCGCTCCATTCTGACGCAAGTCGCTTAAAAATTAGTATCAATCCCCTTTCTAACAAAGATAGATAACCTTGTTAATAAATAATAACTGTGGAAAAGTAATCTAGAAACTATCTAATCATCGTTACTAAACCATAAAATCCTGTTCATAAAACAAATTGTAATTCCATATGGCGTAAAGGGAGAAATCCACATCTATTCCGCCCCTCTTTCAAATAGAGATCAAAACGTAAATTTGCCCAAATATAAAAGATTAGAGTTGTGAGTTCTTGTGTTGTTGATAATTGATGTTACGTTTACATCGTGTAGTGGTGTGTAAGGTTGAATTAGGGTTTTCTAAGGGAGTGAATATAGGGTCCTTTTGAGCGACTTTACGTGTCGTATGGAGCGATGAAGGAGCCCTATATTCCTCCCTCTGGAAACGTAACATCAATTACTGGATGAAATGTGTGATAGAATTATATTAGAAATACAAGAACTCACAAGCAGAATGCCTTTATTATATTGACAAATTTACGTTTTAACTCTATAATTACCCTGTTATGGTATAAGTAAAACAATACAAAATGACGAGGAGGTGTTTTACTAATGAAACGTACTTACCAACCAAATACTCTTTGGAGAAAACGTACCCATGGTTTCCGTGAACGCATGAAAACTATCGGTGGCCGTCTCGTTTTAAAAAGAAGACGTGCAAAAGGCAGAAAACGCTTATCTGCATAATATAATAGCTGTTAGGCAGGAGAAAAAACTTGGCGCTGCTGCCAAGTTTTTCTATTCTTAGGACTTAAGGACAATGCATATGGATTATTGCCTCGATAAAGCAAGACGACTGACGCACAATAATGAATATCGCCTTGTGTATAAGCACGGTAAATACGAAGTAGGCCGTATGTGTGTATTGTATCGTATGCCCGTGGCGAAGCAACCGACTCGCATTGGTTTTGTAACAGGCAAAAAGGTTGGTTGTGCAGTGGAGCGCAACCGAGCTAGACGCCTTATGAAAGAGGTGTATCGCCTCAATCAACATTCCATTCGTGAAGGGTATCATATCGTAATTGTTGGACGTGGCCCTCTGAAAAACGCTACCTACGAAAAAGCGGAAAAGGAGATTTTGTATCTCTTGCGAAAAAGCAAATTATTGGTACAAAATGATAAATAGGACCACAAGTTAGAAGGCTTTGGTCCTTTTTTGTGTATATGGAGGTTTCCATGAAACGCTGTATAACCGCGCTTTTACGACTTTTAATTAGGTTCTATCAGCTTGCCATATCTCCCTTAAAACCTGGATGTTGCCGTTATTATCCGACATGTTCCACATATACTCTACAGGCCATCGAAAAATATGGTCCTTTGAAAGGTAGCTGGATGGGTTTAAAACGCATTCTTCGCTGTCATCCTTTTCATAAGGGTGGCTACGATCCAGTTCCCTAATCCATTTGGGATTAGGCTGGTTATGTGTTTTGTGAAAGTAGCTTTCACCATTATCATCGAGCACAGATTTGGAAATACCTAAGCATCTGTATGGATGAAATTTAGACCATACCATAACGATATATAGATGCGCAAAGGACAATTTCGGACTGTATGAAAAAGGAGAAACAATGGAATTTTTAAGTAGTGTATTCCAACCTATCGTAAATTTAATGAGTTCTTTGGTAACTTATGCGTTCCAATTAACTCAAATGGTAGGTTATCCAAGCTACGGTGTAGCTATTATCCTTTTAACAATCTTCATTAAAGCGATTTTAGCACCACTTACTGTTAAACAAATTAAATCCATGAAGGCTATGCAAGAGTTACAGCCTCGCATGCAAGAGTTGCAGAACAAATACAAAAACGATCCTGCAAGATTGCAAGCGGAAATGGGTGCATTGTACAAAGAAATGGGCGTTAACCCACTAGCTGGCTGCTTGCCTCTATTGGTGCAAATGCCATTCTTGATCGCTATCTTCTACGCTTTACAAGGCTATCCATACGATCAAAACTATGTACAATTCTTATGGCTCCCTAGCCT
>NZ_CAKPTN010000024.1 GCF_934190855.1 uncultured Veillonella sp.
GCTTTTAGTTATATCGGTCACCCTCTTGTAGGGGATATATTATACGGCGCACAACCAACGGGGCAGCCGTTCCAATTGCGTGCTCAGAAGGTAGTATTTACACACATGCGCACAGGGGAGCGCATTACGGTTACCGCATAATTTGATCTGATTACATTATTGTTAACAATAGATTCGTACTATAAATTGTGAAGTCACAATACACTAAATATTCTAATTGAGAATTGAGAATTATTGATAATTCAGTAATTACAATGATTTTATGAAAATTTTTTTAAAAAATATGATGACAAATGATAATCGATAAGCTATAATAAGAATATAAATAAATCGATAGGCTTCGATTTATAGCTTAGTGAAATGAATGTAAGAGGTGTAGTATGATTTTGCAAGAAAATGGTGCAGCACGTAATCGGGGGATTACGCTTGCCAGTATAAAAGGTATTATAGGTAACGTCGTTTTAGTTATCTTTAAAATGATTATAGGCCTTGCGTCTAACTCTATTGCCATCATCCTTGATGCGGTAAACAACTTAACAGACGTATTGTCCTCTGTATTGACCATCGTTGGTACAAAATTAGCAGCCAAAGGTGCCGATAAGGAGCATCCATTTGGTCACGGTCGTATAGAGTATATGACCACTATGGCCATTGCTTTCATCATCCTTGGTGCAGGTCTTGGATCTCTTAAGGAATCCATAGAAAAAATTATTCATCCTGAGGTATCTACCTTTGATGTTCCAAGTCTCGCGATTATCGCCGTTGCTATCGTTGTGAAAGTAGTAATGGGCCGTTATATCAAGGCACAAGGCGAGAAATACAAATCTGATGCACTTGTAGCGTCTGGCGTAGATGCGCTCTTTGATGCGGTGATTACCTTTGCCACATTGGTATCTGCAGGTTTGGTATTCTTCTTTGACTTTGATATTCAAGGCTATGTAGGCGCAGCGATCTCTGTTTTGATTTTGAAAGCTGCTTACGATATTTTACGTGAAATGTATAATCACTTGCTCGGTGTTCGTGCAGACGATAACCTAGTTCGTGAAATTAAAGAAACTATCGCTCAACATCCAAATGTGGGCGGTGTATATGACTTAGTATTAAATAGCTACGGTCCTGGTGAAACAATTGGCTCTGTCCATATTTCGGTACCAGATACGATGACTATGGCCGATATCCATCCTTTAACAAAAGGTATCGCCGTTCATCTTTATAAAAAATTTGGTATTGCTATGACTGTTGGTGTATACGCTGAAAACCAACCAAGTTTAGAAGTCCTTGAAATTAGAAAGGCCCTTGATCAAGTTGTGAGCTTATACACAAATGTAGTACAAGTACACGCGTTCTACGTACAAGAAGAAAAGAAAGTTATCTACTACGATATTATCTTTGATTTTGACGAAGAAGATCCACATGGCACATTAGAAAAAATTAAAGCAGAAATGCAAAAACGCTGCCCTGAATATACACAATTTGCTATTGTAGATACTGACTTCAGTAACTAATTTAGAAAAGTATAGCTAATGTTATAAAATAAAAGACTTTTACCGATAATTGATAAACTATATCTTGTCAAAAATGGTAAAAGTCTTTTTCTTTTATTACTCCATAAAGTTAGCTATACTATAAGTACGAGAAAGGTGGTTCTATGTGGCGATGGATAAAGAAACATTTGTAAGTCTCAAAAATTAGACGGACTTGAAATTTATGCACTAAGTGCATATAATGTATTGTGTAAAATATAATTTGTTTTAGGGAGTCCTATCTAAGGAGAGATGGAATGAAAAAATTTGCTCTTACAACGTTAGCTGTAATGGCGGCCGTTGGTGTGTTGGCGGTTCAGCCTGCAGAGGCTAAAAAGGTACAACAAGATCCAGTGGAATCACTTATTGAAATGCCTATGAATGATGAAATTCAACAGGTAAATGGTGTATCCAAAGCTACTAATAAAGAGACACAACGTTTGTCTAATAAGTTAGCAGATGCTACTAAAGCTATGGTTAAAAAGAACTGGAAGACTATTTATGTTAAGGCAGTGCCTACGGGAGATAAGGCCGCTGTACGTTTCTATTATGTAGATAATAGAGGCCAAGTACATAATGGTCAAGTTATTAGAAATACAGGTTTATCTAAAGGTAAATACATGACCGGCTCTTTCCGCCAAACTGAAGCTTTACAAGAGCTAGTTAACCATTTACAACGTACAGGTCAAGAGGTACCGTCCTCTATTGATATCATCATTACACAAGGTGGATATCGCAGTAAAACAATCTTTAACTATGATGAAGATACAAGCAATTTAGCTGCGTATCAACAACAATATGAACAACAAAACTTCCCTACTATGAAGTAAAAGAAACGCCCGTGCTATGCACGGGCGTTTTGTTATTAGATTACGTAGTCGTCGGAATCGTCTTTTTTAGGTTTTTTGTAAATTTCTTTTACGCCAGCCATCTCGATAAGTTCTTCTCCAAGAGCATCTTCATCGTCCGTGTTAAGCATGGAGTAGAAGGCCCAAAGGATAACGAACCAAATTGGTGTGAACAAGAGGGCGATTCTCGTATCTTCGTTTAGTGCTAGAATAGCTAGAACGAAAACGAAGAAGGCGAGAATTACGTAATTCATTACTGGGTATAGGGGCATTTTGAATTTAGATTGTGCCGCTAATTCAGGATTTTTCTTGCGATATTTGAGGTGACAAATAACCATCATCGCCCAAATAAAGATGAAGCAGAACGTAGAAATAGAAGTAATCATAACGAATACTGCTTCTGGCATGACATAGTTAAGTACAACAGTAATCAATAATACGGCGGCAGAGAAAATCGTCGCTTGGTACGGTACGCTGCTGTGCGTTAAGCGACGCATAGAGCTTGGCGCGTGACCGCGTTTAGCAAGGGCGTAAATCATACGGCCTGTACTAAAGATACCAGAGTTAGTAGCAGATGCAGCAGAGGTAAGTACAACGAAGTTTACGATGCCTGCAGCGGCGGCGATACCAACAGCGGTAAACACAGCTACAAATGGGCTAGCAGATGGGTTAACAGCCGTCCAAGGGTAAATACTCATGATGATGGCCAAAGAGCCTACATAGAATAGAATAATACGCAATGGAATGTTGTTGATGGCCATTGGAATAACCTTTTCAGGATCTTCCGTTTCACCAGCTGTTAAACCTACAAGCTCGATGCCTGTGAAAGCAAATACAACCATTTGGAATGATAAGATAAAGCCCATCGTTCCGTTCGGGAACCATCCTCCATAATTCCACATGTTACTAAAGGCGGCGACGCCCGCATCAGTAGTAAAGCCAGTAAAAATCATGATGATACCGATAATAATGAGGGAGATGATGGCAATTACCTTGATTAAGGCAAACCAGAACTCCATTTCACCGAAATATTTTACAGCTGTTAAATTCATTAATAGTAAGGCCACTAGGACGAGTAAGGCCGGTATCCATTGTGGCAGCCATGGTATCCAGTACTGCATATAGAGGCCTACGGCCGTCAAGTCAGCCATGGCTAGTGAAAGCCAACAGAACCAGTATGTCCATCCAGTGATAAAGGCAGCTCGATCACCTAAATAATCCTCGACAAAGTCGATAAAAGAGTGGTGATTTAAGTTGGATAATAATAATTCGCCTAATGCTCTCATGATGAAGAAGCAGATAATACCTGTAATAAGGTAGGCGAAAATAATGGATGGACCAGCCAAGTGAATGGCTCGACCGGAGCCTAAGAATAAGCCTGTACCAATAGCACCGCCGATGGCGAGCAACTGTACGTGCCGGTTCTTAAGTCCCCGTTTTAACTGATGCGTATCAGACATAGTAAAGACCTCTTTTCTACAAACTATCTACAAATATAAAAAGCCATGGATAACCATAGCTTTTATAATCTATAGAATCTATAAAACTATTTTCTTATAATACGGTATCTATTGTAAAAAGTCAAATGTATTTATACAGTGGACATTTAAATAAAATAGTATTATTAATATACGAATAAAAGAGAAATTATTCATATTTTGAAACCATACTATGTCTAAAAAGCTTTTCAGGATTTGCTATAATGATATAAAGATTATTTTTTACGTATAACCGTGGAGGCTATTATGAGACGACAAGATCGCATGGTTACCAATATAGATGAAATTAAAGGTATTTTAAGTAGCACTCGTATCATTCACCTAGGTCTGATGGATGGTGAATATCCTTACGTGGTGCCCTTACATTTTGGATATGAATTTATAGATGACATACTTTATATCTATGTACACGGCCATCATGAGGGAAAGAAGTTTAATTTGATTCAAGCGAATTCTCATGTATTTATCGAAATTGATGGTAGTGATGAAGCCCTCGTTTCAGGTGGCGATATGCCATGTAAATATAGCTCGGTTTACTCTAGTGTGATGGGGCGTGGAGAGGCTACCTATTTAGATGCTATTGATGAAAAGTCTCATGGCTTACAAGTGTTGATGAAACATCAGACAGGTCGAGAGTTTACTTTTACGGAAGCCATGGTAAATTCTGTAGGTGTAGTTCAAATTAAAGTAGTAGATTATACTGCAAAACGTCGAAGACAACTAGAGCAAGATACTATTATGCCTCCATTAACTAAATAATGATACAACAATCCTACTGAACTCTATTATGATATAGCGGTCAGTAGGATTTTTTTATGCAAATAAATACAATATAGCTCTATGGCTCTCTTATTAGGAAAGGTTACCTTTACGATAGAATGAATAAAGGCTTTATGAGGTAGCACGGGCAACAGAATAATAATGGTATTTCTGATATATATAAAGAAATATATCATTATTTAAAGCATATAAATGCTTAATGAGGAGAGAATATGAGAAAAATACTATGTAAGTCTATTTTAGCTGCTATAGCTGTTGGTTTACTATCTGTAAGCTATGTATCAGCAGAGACTGTTGATCAGTCTGTATCTACTAATAATTCTGAGGCCCTATCTAATTCTAAAAATGTTACACCAAACATGGCTAATGCTTCTGTAATTATTCAACTACCAAGAGCGCAATTAGTAGGTTGGCCTTTGATGACTCAAGACAGTGCTCGTAACTTTAAGGGCGTAGTAGAGGCTACTCAGAAATTACCGTATGAGGCTGAGGTACCTAGGTATATTCCTTATGGATATCAGCTGTATACAGCGCGTCATGATCGAAATGATGTACTAGAGGTTGTATATTACAAAAGAAATGCACCTATCTATAATGATGGGAGAAAATTTATTACTAATGTTATGGCCTATCGAATGGGATATTCCTTGGATACCGTAAGAGATACAGCATATATTCCTGCTGAGTATAAAGATTTTGAATGGTCTGAACAAGGTATAGCTGGTGAGGTGTATTATACGGGTAATCCTGAAACACATATGGTTCGTAGCATTACGTGGGCAAAGGATGGTATGGCGTATTCCTTATTGTTCTTAGAACCTGTGAAAGCAGTTGATGCTGAATTCTATAAAGAACATATTGTGCCTGTTAAAACTATAGATAGCTCCCGTTATGAATTATTAGGAAACTATCCGATTACGAAGACTTTTACTAAAACAAAAGAACGAATCATTCCTTAGGAGATAAACGGGATGTAATACAAGCTGTATGTAATACACACCGTATCTAGAACAATATATTGTGTAATAGCGGTGAAATATGTAATCGCTTAACGAGGAAAGAAGATGAATAAAACTATATATAAGTCCATCTTAGCTACTATAGCTGTTGGGTTACTATCTGTAGGAAGTGTAACAGCGGATACTGTAGACACTGCTATATCTACAGATAATTCTGTATCCACTAAAACGCTTAAGTTAGGACATAATTTTAAAAATGTCGAGCCTAGAATGGATGGTTTACAGTGGCACTTTCATGATTGGCCTATAGAGAATACAAAAAAGGCGCATACTTTTAACGGAAAGTTATTAGAGGCAGTGAAGAAGCTTCCATATGAGGTTAAGGCCCCTAGTTATATCCCTTATGGCTATGAAATCTATACAGTACGTCAAGAAAAAAATGATGTGTTAGAGGTTGTATACTTTATAAAAAATTCCCAAACATATCGAGTTGGGAAGAGAAACTCTGGTAGTATTTTCGTTTATAGAATGGGCTATTCCGTGAACGATGTAAAAGATGTACCGTATGTTCCCGGTGAGTATAAGGATTTTGAATGGTCTGAACAAGGTGAAACTGGCGAGGTATATTATACAGGTGATCCAGCAGCACAACTAATCCGTAGCATTACGTGGACAAAGGACGGTATGGCATACTCCTTATTGTTCTTAGAATCTGTGAAGTCAGTTGATGCTGAATTCTATAAGGAGCATGTGGAGCCTGTGAAAATATAGATGCTCACGTAGCAAATTATTTGGAACAAAGCGGTAACGTATGTAACCGCTCAAAGAGGAGAGAATATGAAGAAAATAATAACATCTGCTGTTTTATGTGCCGCGATGGCTACGGCAGTAAGCACCTTTGGCGTACAGCCAGTTAGTGCTACATACCCGTTAATAGATAAAAATGGTAATACGGTTACTGTTGAACGAGAGGTAGATAATCAGAAAATTATCGATGATAATAAAAAACTCGCTGATCGTTATCGCTGGTATGATCAAGTTGGTGATAATGATTTAGTCGAACCTAACATTGAAAGTGTCGCCCAAGAATTTGGCTATCCTATACAAGTTCCGTCTTATATGCCTAAAGACTATGCAGTACGCGATGTAACGGCCAAGGACCATGATGTATTAGAAATCGTTTATACGGAAACAGGACATGATGGAGAATATGGTCCAAAATTAACCTTCTCTAATACAGATATTGTATATCGCATGGGTTGGGCTATCGATACAGTAGTAAAGCCTATATTAGAAAAGACAAATTACAATGCTAAGGATGCCGTTAGCTTTACTACCCCTGATGGAATCTCTGTACATACCTTAGGTCATAACAAAGACGCTATTCAAATCGCTTACTGGGAAAAAGATAATAAAGTATATATGCTTTACTTTGCTTCTTTCAGAACTCAAAACTATGTCAGCAAAATTGTAGACTCTGTAGGTCCTCTTACTAACGTAGCCGCTGATGATACTCGATTACGTGGTGATCGTAATGATGTGCAATATGTTGAAGAAAACGATGCGAAAAAGGTTAAACAAAATGATGAGCCTGAATGGCCTCCTTATGAATCGATTGGGCTGCCATTACGTACACATACAAATTCTGTGTGGCCTATACTTACTAGTAAATCCATCGGTCTACCTAGCGGTGTAATCGATGCATCTCATAAGGTGTCCTATGACGTATCGGTACCAAGTTATTTACCGCTTGGCTATACATACTATGCTACACATTTCTATGACAATGATGTATTAGAAACTGTATATTGGAAGCAAGGTAAAGAGTACCAAGAGCGCAGTGGCCGTTGGGTAACTCATACGATGGTCTTCCGTATGAGCTACTCTATGGATACTGTATGGCCTGAAGAATATATTCCAATGGAGTACCATGACGTACAGTGGACTGACTCTACCCCAATAGGTGATGTTCACTATACAGGGGATGTAGATAAGGGCTTAGTACGCAGTGTTACGTGGTACAAGGATAATATGGCGTATTTCTTGTTCTTCCAAGTGCCTGTGAAAGCATCTGAAGCAGACTTTTATAGAGAGCATGTAGTTCCGTTAAAGGATATCGATCCAAGTCGTACAGACTTAATTGGTGTAAAAACGATTCGTTAATACTAAACAGCATATAAAAAGAACCTATCTCATAGATATTTTACTGATATCTTTAGAGATAGGTTCTTTTAGTATATGTAATTTACATATATTTAGTTCTTAGCGTAGTAGTGAGTTATAGCAATAGACTGTTAGCTTTCACTAAACGCATAATTATGGGCATTCGTTAATTAGAAGAATACGTAGCGGATGATAACGAGTACCGCCAATACGTACATAATCCAGTTAACCTCTTTTGCACGACCTGCAATAATTTTAAGTAGAGGGTATGCAACAAGACCTGCAGAGATACCGTTAGCGATGCTATATGTGAAAGGCATCAAAACGATAACGAGGTATGCAGGGAAGCCTTCTGTCCAATCATCGAAGTCGATATTGCGGATAGCGCCTAACATAAGGGCACCAACAATGATAAGAACAGGAGATGTGGCTGCATTTGGCACCAAGGATACGATTGGAGCCAAGAACAAGCAGATTAAAAATAATACGCCTGTTGTAACAGCTGTTAAGCCTGTACGACCACCAGCACCTACACCTGCCGCACTTTCAACAAAGGCAGTAATCGTAGAAGTACCGAGTAACGCACCAGTACTAACACCGATAGCATCGACAGTCATGGCTTTACCAAGACCTGGGAATTTACCAGATTTAGGATCAGCAATTTTCGCTTCCGTAGCAGTACCTATCAAAGTACCCATGGAGTCGAACAATTCTACGAAGGTGAAGGAGAAGATAATCGTGATTAAGCCCATGTGGAGCGCACCAGGAATATCTAATTGAAGGAATGCAGCTTTAGAGAAATCAGGCACTGCCAATACAGTGAAGTTCTCAGGCATTGTAGAAAGACCAGTAACGTAGGAAAGAATTGTTGTTACTGCCACACCAATCAAGAGAGAACCTTGAATTTTACGAGCCATCAATAGAGCTGTAAAGATGAGTGAGAATAGAGCCAACAATGTTTCACCACTGTGCAAATTACCGAGCGTCAAGAGTGCTTCGGATGCTGGAGGTACTAAATTACCATGTGTTTGCACAACTTGGCCTAAGGAGTTTGGAGACAAACTAATAGAGATTGCCATCAAGCCGGATAATTTTAAGCCGATAATAGCGATGAAGAGGCCAATACCAACAGTAATGGCAACCTTCATAGAGGCAGGGATGCCTTCAACGATCATTTGGCGTATCGACGTAAGTGTTAATACGAGGAATACGAGACCGGAGATAAATACAGCACCCAAAGCTGTTTGCCAAGTTACGCCCATACCGAGAACTACGGTAAAGGAGTAAAAGGCTAAGAGGCCAACCCCTGGAGCGAGGGCGATTGGATAGTTTACAAATAAACCCATAGCAATCGTTACAAGGCCACCACCTAAGGCTGTAGCGATGAGGACTGCGTCTTTATCCATCCCTGCAAGACTAAGAATGTTAGGCGCCAAGAATAGGATGTACGCCATTGTGATAAACGTAGTAATACCTGCTAAAATTTCGGTTTTAACAGTGGTACCGCGCTCACTGAGTTGAAATAGTTTATCTAACATTAGATAACACCCTCCCGATATGAAATTAAAAATTATATCTAAATGAAAATATTTCGATATATGTATAGTGTACCATATTTCCCACCATTTTTTGTATGAATTTATGATATACTATAAATATATTATGAATGACTTAGAGGTTAACTTATGAAAATATCTACTAAAGGGCGTTATGCTCTACGGATATTGGCTGATATTGCAGAGCACGGGGTAGAAAAAAATGTACCCATTCGTGAAATTGCTGAACGCCAAGGATTTTCCGATAAATACTTAGAGGGGATTGTATCTCGCTTATCCTCCGCTGGCCTCGTTAAAAGTGGCCGTGGTAAATACGGTGGATATCGCTTGGTAAAGTCTCCATCTGAATACAATGTATATGAAATTTTATATGCTGCAGAGGACTCCATTGCTCTCGTATCTTGTTTAGAAGATGATGTAGAGCCATGTCCTATGTTTAACGATTGCTTGACGGCTCCATTGTGGCAGCACTTACAAGCAGAATTTCGCCATGTAATGGAACGCGTTTCATTGCAAGACGTAATGGATCACAAATTCCCAACGGAATAAATGATAGCTTAATCTAACTGTTTTAGTATAAGCACTAGTATTAGTACTCGTTAGCACCTATTGATATGGCTATCTATTAGGTAATGTATTGAAAGAGTCGCGTTTCGTATGCGGCTCTTCTTTATATATTAGTGAATTTTGATTAGCTATGTACGTTTGCTTAGACATGATTGATTGATTAGCTAAACGAGCTATGTGAGCTAAACGAGCTATGTGAGCTATGTGAGATATATGAGCTATATGAGCTATATGATTATATGGAGAGGAGGTCAAAATGAGTACAACTGTATATGATGCTCGAGGTGGCATGCGCAATGTATGGATTATTACGGCTGCCATGACGGTATTGGCCGTATGTTACACCATGATCATTCCTTTCTTACCTATCTATCTATTGGAATTAGGAGTGCCAAAGGATGACGTAGCCCTCTGGTCTGGCCTCGTCTTTGGGATTACCTTCCTTATCGCGGGCATTATGGCGCCGATTTGGGGAAAAATTGCAGATAACAAGGGCAAGAAGAGGATGGCTTTGCGAGCTGGTTTTGCGATTGCCGTTTCCTATGTTCTCATTGGTATGGTTAACAATGAGTATGAACTATTGCTAGGCCGAGCCTTTGTTGGCTTTGCTAATGGATTCTATCCGGCAGCTATGACCATGGTATCCCTCAGCGTCGACGAGAAACAGGTAGGCCGCGCTCTCGGTATTTTCCAAACGGGCCTAATTTTAGGCAATGTGGTTGGTCCATTTTTAGGTGGTGCCATTGAAAGTATCGTAGGCATGCGTCCCGTATTTTATGTATCTGGTGTTGCTGTACTTATCGCTACCTTAGCGGTATTGTTCTTTGTGAAAGAGCCAAAATTACAGTCTGCAGGCGATGCCGGAAAAGCTCAATCTGCTCAACCTAATAAATCTACATCCTTACGTGAAGATTTTAAAGCTGTACGGGAGCAGCCTGTACTAGTCCGATTACTCTGGATTTTCTTCTTTATGCAATGCGCCATCATGATGTTGCAACCGATTTTGTCCCTCTATGTAGGTGATATGCAAGGCACAATGGAAGGGGCTGCCATCATTTCCGGTACTATCTTGAGTATTGGTGGTCTAGCAGGTTCCTTAACGACGAATTTATGGGTGCGACTTGGTGAGCGTCGGGGCTACTTTAGAACGATTTCCTATTGTATGCTTGGCAGTGGCGTCGTTCTTCTACTCCAAAGCTTGCCAGTAGGGATTTGGTGGTTTGGTGTCTTACAAGTGCTAATTGGCTCTTGTATCGTAGGTATCAACCCATCCTTGAGTGCAGCGGTAACACTTAATACAGATCCAAGCTTTAGAGGTCGCATGTTTGGTATGACTACGACAGCTCAACAATTTGGATCCATGGTAGGCCCTGTATTTGCAAGTATAGTATCTACCTACATTGGCATATCCTACGTATTTAGCATTACCGGTTTGCTATTACTCTATATGGGATACCAAGCTCGGAAAATGTCTATACAACATGATTAATATATTTTACGGTGATTTAAAAGATACCTTGTCAATTGCATTAGCAGTTGATAAGGTATCTTTTTTTTATAATAGACCTTGGTTTATGAAAGCTGAATAATATGACTGATTTATATAACGCCTAAAGAGTAGGATATAATTAAAAATGATGTTAATCGTTAATCTAAGAATACTGTTTTAGTGCATAATGACAGGCTTTCATACGCTTTTAGTGAATAGCAATTCAATATGGGCTGATTGATTGCTTTTACAAAAATATTGGTATATAGTTAATTTAAGGTAAGTCATTCGTCTCACCGTGTGGGACAGAAAGGAGTTATTATGGTCCGTATCGGTCATACTGTACTCGGTGAAAAGGGTACAAAAATATGCGTGCCTATTGTGGGCACAACCATGAAAGAAATTCTTGATGCCACTGCGGTTGTATGTAATACGCCGTGTCACGTTGTGGAGCTACGCATTGACTATTACGAGCGGGCCCACTCCATTGACGCTATTATTGAACTATTAATGCTCATCAAGCCTCAATTAAAAGGTCGTGCTTTGTTGTTTACATGGCGCACAAAAGGTGAAGGCGGCGAGAAAGCTATTTCTACACAAGATTACTTTACAATGCTAGAGCGTCTTATACCGACAGGATTAGTAGATGCTATCGATATTGAGCTATTCTTTGATCAAGATAGAATGCTTAAAACAATAGAATTTGCTAAGGTACATGGTGTAACCATAGTAATGAGTAATCATGATTTTCATGGCACACCAAGCCATGAGGTTATTGTAAATCGTCTCATTCAAATGAAAGAATTCTTGGCCGATGTGCCAAAGATGGCCGTTATGCCTCATACTACAGGGGATGTGTTAACCCTTCTTGAAGCAACGGCGGAAGTTAAAGCCTTATATCCATCTGATCCAATCATTACGATGGCCATGGGACCATTGGGGGCTGTAACACGTGCTGCAGGTGCATTATTTGGTAATGCTATGACCTTTGCCTCTGCGGGCAAAGCATCTGCACCAGGTCAAATCGATGTGCATGAACTAAAACGAATTCTAGATACCATCGACGTAGATGGCGTATTCGACGAACAACAACATAAACGCGTAAAAGTACATTAAAAAGTCGGCGAGAGCCGACTTTTTATATACTCATACCTTGCGTTAGTACTTTCTTAATTATTACAGTTTTATTTTTTATAGAGTATAAGATAATATAATGTTTAGTGGCCATTTTTCGGAAATTTTGCTTATTATATTTTCCGTGATATAAAGGATACCTTTCAGGAAAAATATCAAGCGAGAATGCATTATCAATGATTTCTGATTGATGTTGAAGAATAAGGTTTAAATCTTCTGTTTTTTCTTTTAATGATAATAGTATATTTTTAAGGTCTTTCTTAGCGGTTTTAGATAGTAAAATCTTATGTCTCATAAGAGAAGGCCTTCTTTCTTTAATTCAGAAATAACATCTTCTAAAGGAGTTAGATTACCTTGCTCTATATCCGCGCATGCTAATTCTAATAGTTGATCGATTTCATCATCAGTAAGAAAATCTGCATTCATAGAGTCACAAGCGATAGGCTTGTTTACTGACTTAGGAATTGCTTTTGAAAATTGTATTTGTTTGGAGATTAGAGTAACTAATAATGATATAGTTAATCCCATTTCTTTTAAGATTGCTGTTGTTAGTGTCTTAACTTTAGGGTTGATCCGAATATTAAGAATCCCCGTTTTATCAATCTTATCAAAGGATATTTCTACCTCGTTTGCTGTTGATGTTCCGTATGTACTAGTAGTATCTGATGCTTTTAATGTAGTTCGGGGTTGTTCGTAGGTGCCGTCATTGTTGAGTGTACTTGGCGTTGGTGTTTTTTCTGTAGGAGTTGTTGGTAAAGCAATAGCGAAAGGAATGCGACGTTCTTTTATAATTTGACGAAATAGTGCGTCTAGCATGGATGTATAGGATAGGCCCTGTGCCTTTAATATGCTAGATACTTCCTGTTTTAGCTCTTCGTTGATGCGGACTTGTAGGTTTACGGTTTTCATAGTATCTCTCCTAGTATTCTTTTGGCTTGTGACTGTAATTCGTAGATCATATTGTTGAGTTTATATTAAAAGGTATTTACGTTAATCAATTCTATTTGTAATTACATTGTAATTGCAAATAGAATTTTCTACAAATATATATAATACATAGGGGAAATAAAAAAGCAGTAGTCATCCATAGGATAGCTACTGCTTTTCAGTTTATATCATAGGTATTATGATATGCGTTTTAGTTTTATCTAGAAATACAGATGTAAATGCATTTACTTATAAAAATGTTGAGGTTCTTACTAATTCAGAGGTATATGCTCTTACCGATTTATTTGTAAAGTGTTTAACAAATACGCTATACAAGCTCTTACAATAAATTTGCTTCAAAGTCTTCTAGGATAGCCGCTACTGTTTCTGGTGCATTGCGGTTATGTTCTACGATGCATTGTGCGAAGCTTTCATACATTGGTGTACGAATTTCTTCAAGCTCGCGTAAACGGTCTAGACCGCCACTAGAGAGTACACGACCGGAGGTAGATAGGTTTTCTACCGGTTGTGTTAATTGGTAAATGCGACCATTTTGGCGTAGGTGTGCGTAGTTTTTAGGTACTGTTACACAGCCGCCACCAGTGGAGATAACAAGGCCAGTTTGAGTGCCGAGTTTTGCAATCATTTCCGCTTCTTTTTCGCGGAACGCTGGTTCCCCTTGTTCCGTAATATAGGTGGAAATATCACCAATTTCTTTTTCTAGTTCTTGATCTACATCAAACCACGTGCGGCCTGTTTCTTCACCAATTGCTTTACCAACCGTTGTTTTGCCTACACCAGGCATGCCAATGAGGATGATATTTTCCTTTTCCCGGCGCATATCCCGTAAGATTTGCTCGATTTCTTTGGTGCCAAAGCTTTCACCTTGGAAATGATTAGCCGCCTCAACGCCTTGAGCCACGAGGAATGGCAGGCCATCACAGTGAGGAACATCCATCATTTCGGCTTGCAGCAGAAGAATCGTACGGCGTGGATTATAGATGAGGTCTACAACGCCTTCCAATTTAGAAAACTGCGTAATATCAATGAGGTTGGCCGGATTGTGAGGATACATACCGATAGGCGTGCAGTTAATAATAATCTGCGCTGTTTCATAATAGTTTGGCGCATCACCATAGTATGGAGCTGTTTTGCGAGATAAATGAACGATGTTTTTAGCACCTAAATCTTCGAGAGCCACGTGAACAGTAGCAGAGGAAGCACCATCGCCAAGAATGATACATTCCTTGCCAGATACATCGATGCCTGCATGTTGTAGGGTAAATACAAAACCATCATAGTCTGTATTATAGCCGTGCCATTTACCATCTTTGCGAACCATTGTATTTACACAACCGATGCGTTCGGCGCGAGGATCAACAACATCACAAGCTTCAAGGGCATTTACCTTGTAAGGGAAGGTAATATTAATGCCTTGTAATTCTTGGTCATCAAAGAACTCTTGCAATTGGCTTGGTTCGCGCTCAAATAATTCATAATTTGTATTTCCTAATGCACTGTGAATGCGAGGGGAGAAGCTATGGCCCAACGTACGGCCAAGTAAACCAAATTTCATAGGACCTCCTAGGTCAATATACATAGAATGGCTAATAGGCTGGTACCTATTAGCCATTGGAGTTTTATAACTATATTCATTGTACTATATATGCTCTTATAGGTACTAGTACAGATGAATATATTAGTTTTCAGGGTAGTTGCCGAGTAAGCGGAACTTATCTTGTGATGTGTGAAGCTCTGCTAGAACGGATAATACCTTTGGATCTGCTAAGGATGCCTCTAAATCGAGGTAGAACAAGAACTCAAAGTTATGGCCTACGATAGGGCGGGATTCGAGCTTTGTAAGGTTTACGCCGATGTTAGCAAACTTGGTAAGCAATGTACCAAGACCACCTGGAGCATGGCTGGCTGTGGTTACTACAGAGATTTTATTGGCCCCTGGGTACACATGGAAGTCCTTGCTGATGCAGATAAAGCGCGTATAGTTGTTATCACTATTTTGGATATTGCGCATCAACGGAGACAAGTTGTACAAGTCTGCACATTGAGGTGCTGCAATAGCTGCTACGCCTGGATCATCACTAGCTGCTACCATTTGTGCTGCACGAGCCGTATTATCGAAGGAACGTAATTCTACGCCCTCTAATGTATCTAGGAAGTGACTACATTGGCCCAACGCCTGAGGGTGGGATATGATGGTATGAATATCTTCTAGTTTTGTGCCCTTTTTCACGAGTAGATCGTGAGAAATCCAAAGGCGCGTACCGCGTACGATATAGCATTTGCGCTCTTCTAAGAGGTCGTATACTTCTTTTACAGAACCATTGGAGCTATTTTCGATAGGCAATACACCAAATTGACATTCGCCGGATTCCACCGCATCAAAAACGGCACGGAAGCCCGTTACGTAATGAATTTGGCTGAGGGGCAATAATTTGTCGCACGCCATTTGAGCATTGCTACCGAATACACCAGCACAAGCTACGCTGCCCCGTTGAGGCGGCAAGGTAGGAGATTGCTCAATGGCTTTTTTCATTTTTATAGTGAATTCGTTGTCTTGAAATAATTGTTCAGACTGATAGGTACGGCTCAAGCTAAATAATGCTTCGAAGAAACGGCGCGCATATAGATCGAGATCAGGGCCTGCATCTCTCGTTACTTTGTCGAGAATATCCCGTTCACGCTTGGCATCATAAATGGCTTTATTCATTTCTTTCTTTGCCGCTGCAACGTCTTTGGAGAGTTCCATGCGCTCTTTGAATAATTCGAGCATCTGATCGTTTATGTCGTTAATTTTAACGCGTACTTCATCTAAGTTCATGGTCAATATCTCCTAAGAAATCAAGAATAACGAGGGCTGTTACGGCTTCGATAACAGGTACTGCACGAAGTGCCACACATGGGTCGTGACGACCTTGAATGGTGAGCAATGTGTCCTCTTTTCGGGAAAGTGATACAGAATGTTGTTCTTTATAAATGGATGGTGTTGGCTTGATGCCTACTTGCATAACGAGAGGCAAACCATTGGTAATACCGCCTTGGATACCACCGCTATTATTGGTAGTTGTTGTAATCTTGTCGTCGTTCATGGTGAAAGCATCATTCACTTCGGAACCAAGCTTAGCACACATGTCAAATCCACCGCCGAAGGATACGCCCTTAATAGCAGGTACACCAAAGATAACGCGAGCTAAACGGTTTTCGATACCGTCAAAGTTTGGATTGCCAAGGCCAATAGGTAGGCCTGTGGCAACGACTTCAACGATACCACCTGTAGAGTCGCCGTCCTTTTTAAGCTGCATTACAAGTTTTTCCACTTCAGCCCGTTTATCTGAATCGAGCATAGCAATTGGCTCTGTAGCGATGTTACCGAGTGCTGTCATATCTGGATGAACCATATCGATAGGAGCATCTTGGAGCGTTCCCAC
>NZ_CAKPTN010000025.1 GCF_934190855.1 uncultured Veillonella sp.
AAAGTAGTTTTACCATGGTCAACGTGACCGATTGTACCGATGTTAACATGCGGTTTCGTACGTTCAAATTTTTCTTTAGCCATTTTAAATTATCCTCCGAGGAAAATAGTAATTCTATTAATCTAATGTAAGATTAACCGTTTTTCTTTGCTTGAATTTCTTCAGCAATTTTCTTAGGAACTTCTTCGTAATGATCGAATGTCATAGAGTAGTTACCGCGACCTTGAGTTTTGGAACGAAGGTCAGTTGCGTAACCGAACATTTCGCTCAATGGAACATATGCTTTGATATGTTGGTTACCATTACGAGCTTCCATGCCGTCCATGCGACCACGACGGGAGTTCAAGTCACCAATAACGTCACCCATGTATTCTTCAGGAACGTCTACTTCTACGGACATGTATGGTTCAAGCAATGCAGGATCTGCTTTGCGAGCACCTTCTTTAAAGCCCATGGAACCAGCGATTTTGAAGGCCATTTCGTTGGAGTCAACGTCATGGTAGGAGCCGTCAAATACGATAACTTTGATGTCAACCATTGGATAACCAGCGATAACACCGGATTCCATAGCTTCTTTAACACCATTTTCTACAGGTCCGATGTATTCACGAGGAATTGCACCACCTACGACCTTATTTTCAAATTCGAAGCCAGCACCTGGTTCTTGTGGAATCAATTCCAACCAGCAGTGACCATATTGACCACGACCACCAGATTGACGTACGAATTTACCTTCAGCTTTAACAGCTTTACGGATAGTTTCACGGTATGCTACTTGAGGTTTACCTACGTTGCAGTCTACTTTGAACTCACGGTTCATACGGTCAACGATGATATCCAAGTGAAGTTCGCCCATACCGGAGATAATAGTTTGACCTGTTTCTTCATCAGTACGAACTTTGAAAGTAGGATCTTCTTCTGCCAAACGAGCAAGAGCTGTACCCATTTTTTCTTGGTCAGCTTTTGTTTTAGGTTCAACAGCAACGGAGATAACTGGTTCAGGGAATTCCATAGACTCAAGGATTACAGGAGATTTTTCATCACACAATGTGTCGCCTGTAGTAGTATCCTTCAAGCCAACCGCCGCAGCGATGTCACCAGAGTATACGCGTTCGATTTCTTTACGGGAGTTAGCGTGCATTTGAAGAATACGGCCGATACGTTCTTTTTTGCCTTTAGTGGAGTTGAAAACGTAAGAACCGGATTCCAATGTACCAGAGTACACACGGAAGAACGCTAATTTACCAACATAAGGGTCAGCCATGATTTTGAATGCCAATGCGGAGAATGGCTCTTCATCGGAAGAAGGACGAGTTGTTTCTTCTTCAGAACCAGGAATTACACCTTTAATAGGTGGGATGTCGATTGGAGCTGGCATGTAATCGATTACAGCGTCCAATAACATTTGTACACCTTTGTTTTTGTAGGAAGAACCACAAAGAACTGGGAACAATTGGTTAGCAATAACGGCTTTACGCAATGCTGCTTTCAATTCTTCTTCAGTAATTTCTTCGCCTTCCAAGTATTTCATCATGATATCGTCATCTGTTTCAGCGATAGCATCGATCATCATTTCGCGACGAGCTTCTGCTACTTCTTGATATTCAGCTGGGATATCAGTGATTTCAAATTCTTTACCGTCATCGGATAAGTAAATTTCCGCTTTCATAGTCATCAAGTCGATGATGCCTTTGAAAGTATCTTCAGAGCCGATTGGCACTTGGATAGCTACGGAATTTGCACCTAAACGAGTTTTCATCATGTCAACTACGTTGAAGAAGTCAGCACCTACTGTATCCATCTTATTTACATAAGCGATACGAGGTACGCCGTAGTTAGAAGCTTGACGCCATACTGTTTCGGATTGTGGTTCAACGCCGCCTTTAGCACTGAATACCGCAACAGAACCGTCAAGTACACGTAGAGAACGTTCTACTTCTACAGTAAAGTCAACGTGACCAGGAGTATCGATGATGTTGATACGATGTTCTTTCCATTGACAAGTTGTCGCAGCAGAAGTGATTGTGATACCACGTTCTTGTTCTTGCTCCATCCAGTCCATCGTAGCAGCGCCTTCATGTACTTCGCCGATCTTGTGAACGATACCTGTATAGTAGAGGATACGTTCTGTAGTTGTTGTCTTACCAGCATCGATGTGGGCCATGATACCGATATTACGAGTTTTTGCTAAGGAAAACTCTCTTGCCACAGTTGTCACCTCTTATTACCAACGATAATGAGCAAATGCTTTATTAGCTTCTGCCATTTTATGAGTATCTTCTTTTTTCTTGATTGCAGCGCCTGCATTGTTGAAAGCGTCCATCAATTCGCCTGCTAAGCGTTCTTTCATAGTGCGTTCACCACGAAGACGAGCGTAGTTAACAACCCAGCGAATGCCGAGTGTTTGACGGCGATCAGCACGAACTTCAACTGGAACTTGATAGTTCGCACCACCGATACGGCGAGCACGTACTTCAAGTACAGGCATAACATTTTTCAATGCTTGATCAAAAACTTCCATTGGGTCTTGACCCATTTTGGAACGAATAATTTCAAATGCATCATATACGATAGTTTCAGCAATGCCTTTTTTGCCATCGTACATAACTTTGTTAATGAAACGTGTTACTAATTTGCTGTTGTACACCGGATCTGGAAGTACATCACGTTTCGGAACAGGGCCTTTTCTTGGCATGTTCAATTCCTCCTTTATAATGATGTGTGTTAACTTCTTCGTTTAATGGCTAAAATTATTTTTTAGCACGTTTCGCGCCGTATTTGGAACGACTTTGCATACGATTTTGTACGCCAGCTGTATCCAATGCACCACGAACGATGTGATAACGCACACCTGGAAGGTCTTTTACACGACCGCCTCTGATAAGTACAACACTGTGTTCTTGTAAATTGTGACCAATGCCTGGGATGTAAGCAGTTACTTCAATAGCGTTTGTCAAACGTACACGGGCAACTTTACGAAGCGCGGAGTTTGGTTTCTTTGGAGTAGCTGTGTACACACGAGTACATACACCACGTTTTTGTGGAGATTCTTGAAGCGCTGGAGCTGTAGATTTTTTAGTCAAGCTCATGCGGCCTTTGCGTACTAGCTGATTAATTGTTGGCATTTGGGCACCTCCTTTCCAAATTTGAGATTTATAATTGATCCGCCATAACAAAGTGTTACATCGGATATTACCGAGATTAACGAAGGATACCTACCGCAGTGGCCCGCACCTTGATGCGACACGCACGACCGAGGTCATCCATAGTGTGCTTATCATTCACAGGTATGCCCTGTGCTTCACAAGCATTTCGTATAGGTTCAACTACACTTTCATCACTATCATGTCCAACGAACACATACTTTACAGTTCCTTTAGCAATGTTTTTCAACGTTTGCTTGGCACCGATTGTTTTGTTCATCGACTTCAGATGGGCAATGTCCATAGTAAAATTCTCCTTACGAAACTATGCTACTTAGGCATACTAGCCCCTGAGCACTATGTAAGTATACCAATTACATAGTCGCATGTCAAACGTTTTTCGACGGCCAACACCGCTATACAACTGCATTTTATATGTACACGTTTCCGTGCGTTTCATAACGCCGAATCATATAAATCTATTCGTAATTTTTATACAATATTATGTGTTTTTAACTCATTTTTATTCACAATATAAATATTATGTGTGTTAATCACATTTCATGTATGCATAATTGATATAGCATAAGTATAAGTACCCAAAAATTTTATGTATTTTATTTAAAGTGCAACTATTATAAGTAAATAGTAATTATATATAAAAAGAGCGCGCCCTAAGGCACGCTCTTTTTTATTCCCCTGTAGATTATTCTTCTACAGCAGTTTCTTCAGTAATATCGATAATTTCAGGTGTATTTTTTACAACTTCAATTTTGCGGTAACGGCTCATGCCAGTACCAGCAGGAATCAATTTACCGATAATTACGTTTTCTTTTAAGCCCAATAATGGATCAATTTTACCTTTGATAGCAGCGTCGGTAAGAACACGTGTTGTTTCTTGGAAGGACGCAGCGGACAAGAAGGAATCCGTTGCCAAAGCGGCTTTCGTAATACCCAACAATGTGCGTTTGCCTGTAGCAGTTTCACGACCATTGAGAGTAAGACGACGGTTTTCTTCGTCAAAGGTATTAACGTCGACCATATCCCCTGGAAGCATATCTGCATCGCCAGCTGTTTCAATTTTAACTTTATGAAGCATTTGACGAACAATAACTTCGATATGTTTATCGTTAATTTCTACACCTTGAGATTTATATACTTTTTGTACTTCGTATACAAGGTAACGTTGAGTAGCTTCAGTACCCATTACGCGCATAATATCGTGAGGGTTGATAGAACCTTCAGTCAAACGAGCGCCCAAGGATACAACATCACCGTCTTTAACGATAATACGGGAGCCATAAGGGATGAGGTAATCGAGTTCAATACCATCTTCACCAGTAATGAAGATTGTATTTGTACCTTTTTTACCTTCGTTAGGTACAACGCGAACTGTACCTTCGTTTTCTGCGATGATCGCATTACGTTTTGGTTTACGCGCTTCGAACAATTCTTCGACACGTGGCAAACCTTGTGTAATATCGTCACCTGCGACACCACCTGTATGGAATGTACGCATTGTTAACTGTGTACCAGGTTCACCGATGGATTGAGCCGCAATAATACCTACAGCTTCACCAACTTGAACTTGGTTGCCAGTACCTAAATCGCGACCATAACACTTACGACATACGCCATATGGGCTGCGGCAAGTCAATACGGAACGGATTTTAACTGTTTCATAGTGTTTTACAACTTCATCAGCCAATGGTTCTGTGATTTCACCGTTAAGAGGAACGATAACTTCGCCAGTTTCTTTATTAACTAATTCTTCAGCTGCAATACGGCCTACGATACGGTCTTTTAATGGCTCAATAACACCAGTACCTTCAACGATGGCTTCCACTTCGATACCATGGATTTCATTGTTGCGTACTTGTACTTCTTTTACATCGGAGTTAAGGATAGCTTCGATGCCTTCTTCAGTGAGGCGCGTATCAGCAGGGAAGATTTCTACACCTTCGCTGTCAACAATCGCTTGTACAGTATCCTTGTTCAACATATTTTGAATCATAGTTTCTTTCAATGTTGCACGGATGCTGTCGTCGCTTTCACCAAGAATAATTTTTTGAACCAAGTTAGTATGGTTGATATCGCTATCAGAGCCTAGGTGTGCACCACGCAATGCGATAGATGTTACACCGGATTCTGCGATATCTACCAAGCATTGTTCGTCCAAAATAGTTTCAGCAGGTACAACAAGTTCACCTGTTTCTGCGTTCACTACGTCTTTATCTAGAACACGACCAATGAGCTTGTCTTTCAACAATTCCAAAGCTTGACGCGGAGATGTAGCCAAACGAGCACGTTCACGAACGAGATCGATACCTACAACGTCACAATCGTCCTCACGAACGATAACGTCTTGAGATACGTCAACAAGACGACGAGTCAAGTAACCGGAGTCAGCTGTACGAAGAGCTGTATCGGCCAAACCTTTACGAGCACCGTGAGAGGAAGTAAAGTAATCCAATACAGTCAAACCTTCTTTAAAGTTTGCTTTGATTGGTAAGTCGATGATACGACCAGATGGATCGGCCATCAAACCACGCATACCAGCAAGCTGACGAATCTGTTGTTTGTTACCACGGGCACCAGAGATAGCCATCATATAAACAGGGTTGAAGCCATCTTTGTCGCGCGCCATGTTATCCATCATGGCATCAGTAACATCTTCTGTTGCTTTTGTCCATAATTGGATAGTTTTACGGTAACGTTCTTCTTCTGTAATAAGACCACGACGGTACATACGAGATACTTTTTCTACCTCTTGTTCCGCTGTGTCTAACAAACCAGTTTTAACTTCTGGTACTTTAATATCAGCAATTGCTACAGTCATACCTGCGCGACGAGCGAAGGAGTAACCTAAGGATTTAATACGGTCCAAAAGTTCTGCAGTTTTTTCATTGCCAAACAATTGGAAACATTGGTCAACCAATTTACCAACTGTTTTCTTATCCATAACCTTACCTAATGTGTAAGTGCCATCTTCGTTTTGTGCATATTGCCACAATTCAGGGAACAGTGCATTATTGAAGATCAAGCGACCTGCCGTCGTTTCAACGCGACCGTAGCCAGGCATACGGATATAAAGAATATCTTGCAAGCCGATGATACCTGCTTCATAAGCAAGCATTACTTCATCGTATGTAGCAAATGTTTTTGCTTTTTCTTTAGTATTTTCACGTACTACTGTTAAGTAGTATGTACCCAAGATCATATCTTGAGATGGTACCGCTACCGGTTTACCGTCTTTAGTGGACAAGATATTGTGGCTAGATAGCATCAATGTACGAGCTTCTGCTTGTGCTTCTACGGACAACGGTAAGTGACACGCCATTTGGTCACCATCAAAGTCGGCGTTGAAGGCTGTACATACTAATGGATGCAACTTGATAGCACGGCCTTCCCAAAGGATTGGTTCGAAGGCTTGGATACCAAGTCTATGCAATGTAGGGGCACGGTTCAAGAGAACTGGATGTTCTTTGATTACCTCTTCCAAGGATTCCCATACGCCAGGGCCGATTCTTTCAACTTGGCGTTTAGCTGCCTTGATATTGGATGCTTGACCGCGTTCTACCAAACGTTTCATAACGAATGGTTTGAACAATTCCAATGCCATTTCTTTTGGCAAACCACATTGGTGCATTTTAAGTTCAGGACCTACTACGATTACGGAACGACCGGAGTAGTCAACACGTTTACCGAGCAAGTTTTGACGGAAACGACCTTGTTTACCTTTAAGCATATCGGACAAGGATTTCAACGGACGGTTACCAGGACCTGTTACAGGACGACCGCGACGACCATTATCAATCAATGCGTCAACAGCTTCCTGAAGCATACGTTTCTCGTTGCGCACGATAATATCAGGAGCACCTAAGTCTAACAAGCGTTTCAAACGATTGTTACGGTTGATAACACGACGGTATAAATCATTGAGGTCAGATGTAGCGAAACGGCCACCATCTAATTGAACCATTGGGCGCAATTCAGGTGGAATTACAGGAACGATGTCCAAAATCATCCACTCAGGGCGGTTGCCAGATTGACGGAATGCTTCTACTACTTCTAAGCGACGAACTGCACGGATTTTACGTTGACCACTTGCAGTGTTCAATTCTTCGCGCAACTCAGCATTCAATGCTTCAAGATCTAGTTCTGCTAAGAGAGCTTTTACAGCCTCAGCACCCATGTCGATACATACGAAGAGAACCTCTTCAGCAGCGCCCAATTCATAGCGCTCTTCACGAGTTAATTCTTCATATTCTTTATCTGCTTCTGGGATTGTTGCATCATCGCGAAGAGCTGCATTGTAGCGCTCTTTGCGTTGTGCTTCACGAACAATAGCTAGACGTTCGTTGCGTTGAGCTACTGTTTCGATTACGACGGATTTACCACCGATAGTGTAACCGTCTTCGTTAAATTGAGCTTCATATTCGCGGTATTCTTGCTCGGACAATAATTGACGTTTTGTCAACGGAGTACCAGCTGGATCTACTACGATGTAGGAAGCAAAGTATAATACGCGTTCCAAGGAACGTGGGGATACGTCAAGGATAAGGCCCATACGGGATGGGATACCTTTGAAGTACCAAATGTGAGATACAGGAGTGGCCAATTCAATATGACCCATACGTTCACGACGCACTTTCGCACGTGTAACCTCTACACCACATTTGTCGCAGACTACGCCTTTATGGCGAATGCGTTTATATTTGCCGCAGTGACATTCCCAGTCTTTTGTTGGTCCAAAAATGCGTTCGCAGAATAGACCATCACGTTCTGGCTTCAACGTACGGTAGTTAATAGTTTCAGGTTTCTTAACTTCCCCATGAGACCAAGCTAAGATCTGCTCTGGAGAGGCTAAACCGATTCGCATGGAATCGAATTCATTTACGTCTAGCACTACTATCGCTCCCTTCCTTATAGATAGTTTTAGTCTTCATCGTTAGAGGAGTCGCCCATTGGGAACGCCAATTGGCTAAGGATATCGTCTTCACCGCCGTTGTCAGCTGGTGCTTCTTCCTCTACTTCTGGTTCTGCTACAGTTACTTCGTCAGTTTCTACTGCACTGCCTTCCATAACTTCTTCAATACCAGTTTCTACCACTTCATCATCGTCATCAAGTTCTTTCATAACAACTTCTTCTTGATCTTCATTCAAGATTTTTACATCAAGACCAATACTTTGAAGTTCTTTGAGCAATACCTTGAAGGACTCAGGTACACCTGGTTCAGGGATGTTTTCGCCTTTAACGATTTTTTCGTATGCTTTCACACGACCAACAACGTCATCAGACTTAACAGTTAATAGCTCTTGAAGAGTATAAGCTGCGCCATATGCTTCGAGAGCCCAAACTTCCATTTCCCCGAAACGTTGACCACCGAACTGAGCTTTACCGCCCAATGGTTGTTGTGTAACAAGGGAGTACGGACCTGTGGAACGAGCATGGATTTTGTCATCAACCAAGTGATGGAGTTTAAGCATGTAAACGTAACCAACAGTTACATGGTTATCCATAGGTTCACCAGTACGACCATCGTACAATACTGTTTTACCATTTTCAGGACGACCAGCGATTTCTAATGTTTCGAATACATCTTTTTCGTGCGCACCATCAAATACAGGTGTAGCAATATGAATACCTGCTACATCTGGTGTTGGCATGCCATATTTTTCAAAGTCATAGCCAAGACCTTCCAACTCTTTGCGGATTTCAATGCGTTTTTCTTCAGCAGAGCGAATATTGTTAAGTGTATTCTTAACTTTATTGATCGCTTCTAATTCCTCTACAAGTACAGGATCCATTTCTGGAGCGTCTTCTTCAGAGTCAAAGAATTCTACATGAAGTGCATTGTATTTTGCTTCAATAGCTTTAAGTTCTTGGTAACGAGCTTCGCCGCCCATAGCTTCCAATTTCTTTTGTGCTGCTTTTTCTACATGTTTAAGGATTTTTGTTTTCAAAGTAATGATTTGTTCATTTTCTTCGAAATGGCTTACTGTTACATCTTCTGCAATTTTTGCTTCCAATGCTTCGATTTGAGCATAAAGATCGCGGATTGCATCGATTTGTTCCCAGTAAGATGCATCAGTACGAGCTTCTTTCAACACATTTTTAATGTGAAGGTCTGTAGCTTTGATTTTCATACCTAAGCCTTGAACAGCCCAACCCAAGTGAGTTTCAAGAACCTGACCGATGTTCATACGAGAAGGTACACCTAATGGGTTCAATACGATTTGTACTGGAGTACCATCAGGAAGGAATGGCATATCTTCTTTTCTCATAACGCGAGAAACGACACCTTTGTTACCATGACGGCCCGCCATTTTATCGCCTTCATGAATCTTACGTTTTTGAGCGATGTATACGCGAACGAGTTTGTTTACGCCTGGTTGTAATTCGTCGCCGTTTTCACGAGTGAAGACTTTAACGTCTACTACTTTACCAGATTCGCCATGAGGTACGCGCAAGGATGTGTCGCGAACTTCACGTTCTTTGTCGCCAAAGATAGCGCGCAATAAACGTTCCTCTGGAGTAAGTTCAGTTTCACCTTTTGGTGTCGCTTTACCTACGAGGATATCGCCAGGGTGTACTTCTGCACCAATGCAGATGATACCTTCTTCATCTAAGTTTTTAAGTGTGTCGTCACCAGTATTAGGCAATTCACGAGTAATCTCTTCAGCACCTAATTTAGTGTCGCGCGCATCACATTCGTATTCTTCAATATGAATGGATGTATAGATATCTTCTTTGCAAAGCTCTTCACTAAGCAAGATAGCATCCTCGTAGTTATAACCTTCCCAAGGCATGAACGCTACAAGAACGTTATAACCTAACGCCAATTCACCGCCATCAGTAGCAGGACCGTCAGCCAATACTTGGCCTTTTACAACATGGTCGCCACGATTAACGATTGGTTTTTGGTTAAAGCATGTGGATTGGTTAGAACGAAGGAATTTATTCAAGCGGTATGTATCAACACGACCATCGCTATCGCGAAGTACGTGAATTTCATTACCCCAGCAACGTACAACCTTACCAGCTTCACGTGCAAGTACGCAAACGCCGGAGTCAGTCGCTGCTGTATATTCCATACCTGTACCAACAAGTGGAGCTTGAGCGCGCAAGAGTGGTACCGCCTGACGTTGCATGTTCGCACCCATCAAGGCGCGGTTAGCATCGTCATTTTCAAGGAATGGAATCATAGCTGTACCGATGGATACAACTTCTTTTGGACTTACGTCCATATAGTCAACCTTATCAGGTGTAACTTCTAATACGTCATGACCACGACGACAAGCTACATGTTCAGTTGTGAAGTAGCCTTCCTCATCAAGTGGAGAGTTCGCTTGGGCAATTGTCATGCCTTCTTCTTCATCTGCTGTCATGTATACTACGCTGTCAGATACGCGTACTTTAACTACTTTATCAGCGTCAGCACCTGTGCCATATACTTTTTCTACTTTACGGTAAGGAGCTTCGATGAAACCGAACTCGTTTACTTTCGCGTAGTTGGACAAGGAGTTGATCAAACCGATGTTTGGACCCTCTGGAGTCTCGATTGGACACATACGGCCATAGTGAGAATGATGCACGTCACGAACTTCGAAGCCTGCACGCTCACGAGATAAACCGCCAGGGCCAAGGGCAGAAAGACGACGTTTGTGAGTCAATTCTGCTAATGGGTTTGTTTGGTCCATGAATTGGGACAATTGGGAAGAACCAAAGAATTCTTTGATTGCTGCCACTACAGGGCGAATGTTAATCAACGCTTGAGGCGTGATAGATTCGATTTCTTGAATTGTCATACGTTCACGAACAACACGTTCCATACGAGTCAAACCAATGCGGAATTGGTTTTGCAACAATTCACCTACGCAACGAAGGCGACGGTTGCCCAAATGGTCGATATCATCTGTGTGACCTGCACCATCCATAAGGTTGAGCAAGTAAGAAATGTTAGCGATCATGTCTTCGCGAGTTACTGTGCGGTGATCGAATGGCAAGTTGCAGTTGTTACAAATAACTTTGGACTCTACACCATCGTTATTTACGATGTAGAATTCAGCAAAGCCTTCGCCATCAAATACATGGCTATTTGCTACGATATCAAGTTGTTCTTCCCCAACTTGTACACCTGCATCAAGGATTACTTCGCCAGTTTCAGGATCTACGATAGGTTGAGCCAATGTATGACCCAACATACGTTGACGCCAGCCAAGTTTTTTGTTCAATTTGTAACGACCAACGCGCGCCAAATCATAACGGCGTGCATCGAAGAACAAGTTATCAAATAAGTTACGAGCAGACTCTACTGTTGGAGGCTCGCCTGGACGTAATTTTTTATAGATTTCAACCAATGCTTCATCAGCAGATTGAGTTGTATCTTTTTCTAATGTGCGAACGATGCGCTCATCATAAATTGGCAAACCATCTTCGTCAGTTTTACCGTTCCAGAAGAGGTCAAGGATGCTTTCATTAGTATCCCAACCTAATGCACGTACCAATACTGTAGCTGGTAATTTACGGTTACGGTCAATACGAACCGCTACGATTTCGCTTGCATCTGTTTCAAGCTCGATCCATGCGCCACGGTTAGGAATAACTGTGGAATCGTACAAACGGTTACCCATTGTATCGATTTCTTTATTGTAATAAACGCCTGGAGAACGTACCAATTGGGATACGATAACACGTTCTGCACCATTGATGATGAAAGTGCCTGTATCAGTCATCAATGGGAAGTCGCCCATGAATACTTCTTGCTCTTTAATATCCATATTTTCTGGATCATTATTTACCAAGCGAATATTTACACGAAGTGGTGCTGCGTATGTAGCATCACGATTTTTACATTCATTAATATCATACTTAGGCTCACCTAAGCTGAAACCTTCGAAAGAAAGTACTAAATTACCTGAATTGTCTTTAATCGGAGAAATATCGTTGAAAATATTTTGTAAACCACTCTCCAAGAACCATTCATACGATTTACGTTGAATGTCCAATAAATGCGGCATCTTGATAACTTCGTTAATTTTTGCGTACGTATAACGAGTTCGTTTGCCTACCTGTTCAGGTTTGAACATATTTGCTTTCACCCCTATCAAAACACACTGGTCTACCATTTTCTATAACGGCACGGAAAAGACATCTTTCAGGTCTCAGTTTTCCTGCTCGGGCAACGTCAAATAAAGCAAGGTCCATTTCATTTTTTAAAATAACCTTGCTTCCCATTAACCAAGCACAACCTTGGAAGAAAACCTCATCACTATTTAAGTTATAGTTTTTACATCCAAAAGCAGAAAACGCTACTTTTGCAATATATAATTTTATCAGTAATAAAAAAGACTGTCAACTAAAAGGGTTGACAGTCTTTCATTTTCATGCTTTGTTCATTTATCAACAAAGGGTAAGTATTAATTACCTTTTTGTTTTAATAGTTTCGCACCAGCAATACCAGGGCGAGTCATTTCTTTAGGAGAAAGAATATGATTGATTTCGTCTTCAGTCAATAAGCCTTGATCCAAGATGATATCGCGGATAGCACGACCTGTTTCATAAGCTTCTTTAGCCAATGCAGATGCAGTTTCGTAACCAAGGTGTGGTAACAATGCTGTTACGATACCTACGGAACGGTTCAACCAGTATTCGCATTGTTCACGGTCTACTTCAAGATCTACGAGCAATTTATCAACGAATGTATTTACGCCGTTTTTGAGGTAGCAAAGGTTATTGAACAAGTTGTAAGCCAATACAGGTTCCATTACGTTCAATTCGAATTGACCATTTTCTACAGCCAATGTAATTGTTAAGTCATTACCGATAACTTGGTAACATACTTGGTTCAATACTTCGGCGATAACAGGGTTAACCTTACCAGGCATGATGGAAGAACCAGGTTGGCGTGCAGGTAATTTTAATTCCCCAATACCACAACGAGGACCAGATGCCATCAAGCGGAAGTCATTCGCCATTTTAATCAATACAAGAGCAGTTACTTTCAAACCGCTAGAGATATCAGCAAATACGTCTGTATTGTTTGTAGCATCGATTAAATTTTCTGCAGTGTAGAATGGTTCGCCTACTACTTCACTAAGTTCGTAAGCTACATCATGAATGTAGTTAGGCTCAGCATTAAGACCTGTACCAACTGCAGTCGCACCCATGTTGATTACATGTGCACCTTCAACGGCAGATTTAATACGTTTAATACCACGACGGATACCAGATGCATAAGCGCCCATTTCTTGGCCCAATGTAATTGGCACCGCATCTTGTAAGTGAGTACGACCCATTTTCAAGATTTCGCTGTATTCTTCAGC
The DNA here is from genome assembly GCF_934190855.1 of uncultured Veillonella sp. Lineage (GTDB taxonomy): Bacteria > Bacillota > Negativicutes > Veillonellales > Veillonellaceae > Veillonella. The sequence continues at coordinate 13,473 of NZ_CAKPTN010000025.1, forward strand.
CTTTTTCTCAAGCTCATCAACGAGGCGTTGCAATGCTGCAAGTAAAGGTTTAGATTTAATAATAGCACATACTTTAATCGCTGTAGGGAACGCATCATTTGTAGATTGCGCCATATTACAGTGGTTGTTAGGGCTTACGATATCGTAGCTCCCTTTTGGATGACCTAAAATTTCACAAGCGCGGTTAGCCAACACTTCGTTCATGTTCATGTTCACGGAAGTACCTGCACCACCTTGAATTGGGTCAACTGGGAATTGATCAGCAAATTGACCTTCAATTACTTCGTCCGCTGCTTGCACAATTGCTTTACCAATAGATACATTGAGACGACCAGTTTTCATATTAGCTAAAGCAGATGCTTTTTTAACCATCGCTAATGCTTTAATGAAGTCTTGGTCCAAATGTTTTCCTGTAATATGGAAGTTTTCTAAGGCACGAATAGTTTGTACGCCATAATATAGCTCATCAGCTACTTCTAACTCACCTAGGAAATCATGTTCTTTTCTCATATTAGATCCTCTTTCCACTATTTCATATTTTAAATGATAGTTTGATGAAATAATTTTATCTTATGCGCTCATTATAGCATGTATCTTGTATACATAAAAGTCATTTCATATATTCTGTACAAACAATATTCTATACAATATTTATTTTACTGATTAAATATACTATATCAAGGCAAGTTTTGAATATATCTAGCCCTATAGTACAATAATATAAACTATGTAAGTAAGGAGTATTGACTATGAATTATCACGCATTACGTATAGGCGCTTTATTTTTACTGACCGTCCTGAGTTACGGTTTCTATAACGCCTATTTGCCTATCACCGATCCGGTAGAATCAAACTATGTACTCTCTGCCATCACCATGCTAAAACATAACTCCTGGATATCGCCTATGATATATGACCAAGTATGGTACGATAAGCCGCCCCTCACCTATTGGGCACTTATGATAACGTACAAACTATTTGGCATATCTGACTTTACATCGCGTATACCAAATACACTCGCAGCGGGAGCTAGTGTGGCCTTTATGTATCACCTCGTGTATCGCATAAAAGGATCAATACATTTAGCCGTTACAAGCGCCGTGCTATTATTCAGTGCATTACAGTTTTGGTATATTTCACATGCGGTTATCACTGATGGTTTTCTATTTTTCTTCTCCATAGCAGTTTTCGGTTATTCCTATTTAGCCTTTACCAATAATGATAAGAGCTCAATGGTAAAAGCCTATTGTGCTGCTGCGTTATCCGTTGTTACCAAAGGTCCTATCGGTATTTTACTACCAGGATTAATACTACTACTCTTTGTGTGTATGCGCTGGATTACACTAAGAGAAAATCCCAATTATTCTATTACCAAGGACGTAAAACTATTATTTAATCCACTTGGTATTTTGCTTTTTATTTTATTGGCTAGCCCTTGGTACATTGCAATGTACTCAATACACGGAGAACAATTTGTTTCTGGTTTCTTAGGGCTCCATAATGTGGATCGTGCCCTTGTTTCAGAACATCCGAAGTTCAATGTATGGTACTACTATCTAATCATAGTACCCCTAGCTCTATTACCATGGACTCCTGCTGTAATCTATCGTTTAAAAAGTATTAACTGGAAAGATAACTTTGATTTATTAGGCATCATATGGTTTTTAACTATTGTTCTATTCTATTCTCTAGTAGCTACTAAGTATATAACGTACACATTACCTGCCATTATTCCCTGTATTATATGGGGTGCTGAGACTATCATTAATCTACTCAATAAAAACAATAAAACCTTCAAATATATTGTGACAATTCCATTTGGTATTTATTGTACTATTTTTATGATTGCCATCTTTAGAACTCCTGAGCTATCGCCAGTTCCCTTAATCGTTACAGGCCTAGTGATGGGTTTACTATTAAATGTGACGAGACACTTTGTTAAAAGTAATTTGCATTTAACTATATATCTAATTACTCCAGTAATTCTCCTCTATACAGCAGTAACTATAACAGTTCCACCAATTTTACTTAATCAATCAGGACTTCAATTTAAACCTTATATAGAATCAACTAGTCAAAACACTTATATCTATGGTACTTACTACACGTCGATTCTATATTACACAAAGACTACACCAACTCAAGTATTTGTACACACTACTGATGATCCACGGTGGACCGAAGGAAAAGCATTAATGCCAACCATTACAAAAGATGAATTCTATCAAATAGTTCCAAACGAATCTAGTGCTATAATTATTGTTCCAAACAAATACAGTAAAAACTTTATAGAATCACCTATCTATACAATAGTTAAAGAAATTGGTAAAACACAATCAACTAGAATTTACAAAGTTAATTAACAAACAAAAAAGGCGTACCCAAGGGTACGCCTTTTAATATGGCTAGAATTATTTCAATTCTACGGATGCGCCAGCTTCTTCTAATTGAGCTTTCAAAGCTTCAGCAGCTTCAGCAGCTACGCCTTCTTTTACAGGTGCAGGAGCGCCGTCAACGATAGCTTTAGCTTCTTTCAAGCCAAGACCAGTTGCTTCACGAACAACTTTGATTACGTTGATTTTGGATGCGCCAGCATCTTTCAAGATTACGTCGAAGGAATCTTTAGCTGCGCCAGCACCAGCGTCGCCAGCTGCTGCTACAGCTACAGGAGCTGCTGCAGTTACGCCAAATTCTTCTTCAATTGCTTTTACAAGATCATTAAGTTCAAGAATAGTTGCTTCTTTTAATTCAGCAACGATGTTTTCAATGTTCAATGCCATTTTAAGTATCCTCCATAAATTAGTTTATAGTGCCAGCCTCATGCGGCCGACGAATAATTCTTTGTAATTATTATTCTGCAGGTTTTGCTTCTGCAACAGCTTTGACAGCGTATGCAACGTTGCGAACAGGAGCTTGCAATACGGAAAGCAACATGGAAAGCATACCTTCGCGGTTTGGAAGATTTGCAATTGCTTTGATGCCAGCAGCGTCCATAACTTCGCCTTCAACGATACCAGCTTTAACTGTAACAACTTCTTTATCAGTTGTTTTGATGAATTGTTCGATTACACGAGCTGGTGCAACAGCATCCTCTTTAGAAGTAGCCAATGCAGTTGGACCTTCTAAATGCTCAGAGAAACCTTCAAGATTCAATTCGTTTGCAGCGATACGAGTCAAAGTATTTTTGATTACTTTGTATTCAACACCTTCAGCCAACATTTTGCGACGAAGTTCAGTTGCTTGAGCAACTGTCAAACCAGAGTAACCAATCAATACAGCACCTTTTGCTTCAGAAAGAGTTTCTTTCATTTGAGCAACGATTGCTTTTTTTGATTCAGTGACAGCCATTAGATTACCTCCTTATAGATTTTTTGGTGCTCTATGTACTATCTTAGCG
>NZ_CAKPTN010000026.1 GCF_934190855.1 uncultured Veillonella sp.
TGTAAAAGCAGTTGGTAAGGGCTTGCAAGTTGTTGCTCGTGCTAAAGACGGCACGGTAGAGGGCTTAGAAGATGCCTCCTATCCATGGATGGTAGCTACTCAGTTCCACCCTGAAATGATGACACCAAACAATCAAAGTGCAACACGCTTATTTGATGCTTTCATTAAGGCTGCTCAAAAAAACCTAGAACAATAATAATAAAGGGCTGTAACTAGAATACGGTTTTACCGCATTCTGTTACAGCCCCTTTTATTAGGTTATAGTTCCTCGTTATAATCCTCAGAAAGGTCTTCTTCAATATAGCCTACATCATCGGAAGCTTCGTCTTCATCACGTGTATCAATATAGATACTGATTAGAGCTAGCGCCCCCTCTTCATTAAGCGTTGCAATGATGCTCATTGGACCATAGGTCAAAATGAGTCCATCCTCTTCATCACGAATGATATGAGGCACTGCATCAAAGTGTTGGTTCATTAACTGATCAAAGTAATCCTCTACATCGAGACCACTTTCAAGGGTTATAGATTCAGCATCGCCCTTTTGGAATACGACGCGTGTATCTTCATCGATGTACTGGTAGAAATCATCTACATCTACATTCGCCGTTTCAAGCCACATACTTAAGGCCGCAAGCCAATCTTTCACAGTTGTTGGCGGCGTTATAAAAGCATACTCACTTTCATCAGCGCCAAAGCGAAGATCATCATAGTCAATACTATAATTTTCCTGACTTGAAACAATGCGGTCTACCAGGCCCTCATCGTTGACATCTACGAAAATCATATATACATAATTGTCGCCGTTTTCATAAGAAACAGTCAAACCATGGCGTCCCTCACGGAATAGCGCATCCTCCTCGTACACATCGGTAATGTGCATCACCTTACATGTAACAGGCACATTGTCGGCCTTGATGGACTCAGCCATCGAAGACAAGAACTCAATCGTTTCATTCCGATTGCGCCCAATAATACCGCGACCTGTAGACATGTACTCACAATCCTCTGCCAAGAAAGATTCGATACCGTGAATATCCGCGGATTCGAGAATAGATTTTATCAATAAAAGAGCTTGTATTTCAGTCATACTACGCCTCCTATACATGGTAATAGTTACTGCTATTATTGTATCACAATTATGTCCTATAATGAGGTTTATCCTTTGTTTTTCTAGTTATTCATCATATAATTAAGTACATATAGATTCCAATTGGAGGTTACCATGAAATATACAACTATCGTTTTTGATTGTGACGGCACATTGCTCAACACGGCTACAGATTTAGCGAATGCTGTAAATCATGTACTACGGACACATAATTTCCCTGAAAAATCTTTATCTGAGGTGAAAGCAGCACTAGGCAATGCAGTAACATACTTGATGCGTCAATGTCTACCTAGCTCAGTAGCAGACCATGAATTAGAACCATATATTGAGGAATTCAAAGCTTACTATGGAGAACATCTAAAAGACACTACGGCGCCTTACGAGGGCATACTAGACATGCTAGATACCTTACGCGAAAAAGGCTATAAACTGGCTATCGTATCTAATAAAATCCAAGAAGGTGTAACACCTCTTAATAAAGAGTACTTTGGTGATCGCTTACCTGTTGCCATTGGTGAAAGACCAGGCTTACAACGTAAACCGGCTCCAGATATGGTACTCCAAGCATTAAAAGAACTAGGCTCTACACCGGAAGAATCTATCTACGTAGGTGACTCTGAAGTAGATGTGGCAACAGCTGAAAACTCTGGCTTACTTTGTATCGGTGTTACCTGGGGCTTTAGAGAGGAATCCTTGCACCAAGAACTAGGTGTAAAGCACATTGCACGCAAAGCGGAAGATATCATTACTATTATTGAAGATTTAAATAAATAGTAAGACAACCTATAACAAATTCATATAAATTAAAGCATTTATAACGTAAAACCGTAAAAATATGTGGATTAAAATATATTACCGCCTATTTTTTACGGTTTTTCTTTTATTTTCTCTGTTTTATTTTATTTTTCACATTATACTTTTTACGCATAATTACTATATTCTATCTATTGCCTTAAAAATGTGATATATGTTACAGTTATGAGGCAGTACTTTCACATAGGTTATCTGTCAATGCAGTACACATAGTACTGATAGGAGATGGCAGTACATATACCCGTGAATATTTGGCTGTATGGTTGTAGTTAGTTAATGGAGAAATGAGAAACAAATGGAAAACGAAGTAAGAAAAGTTGAAATGAGCGAAAATGTAGCTGATCCTACTGGTCTTGGTCTACTTGGTCTCGCTGTAGTATGTTTTGTAGTATCCACGTCCCGCGTAGGCTGGTCTGGTCCAACAACATCTGTTATTATCCCTTGGGCAGTTTTATTAGGTTCTATCGCCCAATTAATCGCAAGTTATTTTGATTTTAAGAAAAACAACCCGTTCGGCTCCGTTGTATTCGGCGCTTACGGTTTGTTCTGGTCCGCTATGGCTGGCGTTTGGTTGATCCAAATGGGCTCCTTCGGTCCTGAAATCCAAAAAGGGTTTGATGTAACACAATTGGCATTCGCTTTTGTGGGCTTCTTAATCTTCTCTATCTTTGGTACAATTGCATCTTTGAAAACAAACAAAGTTGTATTCGCTATCATGCTACTTATCTGCTTCCTATTCTTCGGTCTAGCAACAGACCTATTCTTAGGCGGCAAAACAGGCTTCTTCGCTCTTGCAGCATGGTCTGAATTATTTATCTCCCTCTTGGGCTTCTACGGTTCTGGTGCTGTACTTGTAAACAAAGTATTCGGCAAAACTGTATTCCCTTTGGGTAAAAGCATTCTGTAATAGTATAATAACTATATAAATTACCTGCACAATAAAAGAGGTTCCTATGAGTCACTGCCGTGGCACTTAGGAGCCTCTTTTATTTATTATGCCTATTTTATTTATTATAACTATAATGTTATAAACCTGATATGCCTTATTTATAACTAAAGTATGCATCCATAATCATTTGGCGCAACTGCTCGACACGAACACCTTCCGGCAACTTATGTCTATAAAACTGTAAATTATAATAGTACCGAGTATCTTCATAGTCAGAAATTAGCACCATATCAGTTCTATAATTTAAAGGCCAACCATACATAAATTCTACTAGTAAGCTGCGCACACCATCATTATTGACCTCTATGACATCATGCTTAACAGGCAATACCATCTTTACAGTAGGTTCAGGAACTGTTCTATCTTTAACAATTTTTTCAACCTCTTTATCTAAAGAGATGGTTGTATTATCAATAGATCTAGCCTTAACATGCATAAAGACATCATCAGAGGTTCTAAACACCCTACCGTCTATATCTTTAGTTTCACCTTTGGTCTCTATAGCATCCTTCAAGACACGGAACTGATACGGTCCATAAAACTTGGTATCTGTAATTGCATCTAATGCCTCATCATATTGGCCATTATGTACATTCGTAACATGTATAAGAGGCTTTATTTCCATACCTTGTGAAAGTATCGGTGCTGCTAAACATAAGCCTAGACTAAGTAGTGTAATACAACGTTTCATACATACATCCCCCATTGAACACTAATATTAACTGTATTGTAACATGATTTATTTATTTTAATGAATCTAATCATTATAAAAAAGGAACCTAAAAGCTCATTTCTCTTAGGCTCCTCTTCATATATTACCCATTTTCTACAATATTAAATACATCAATAGAATCAGAGTTTTTATTATATTGTTTAGATATAGTTACATCAATCAACATTTCACGTAACTGTTGCTTTGTGAGATTTCCATCTAGTTTTTTATAGTGAATAGTATTAACAAACCTATCCTTTCCATTTTGTGTTATAAATTGCATTACACCACTACCATCAAAATGCTCCTGTTCTAGAAAAATACCTGGAGTGCCATCATTCCAGACTAAATTATAATCATATTTTTTAATAAGATTCGATTTTACTGCACTCTCTCGCCCCAAAGAAAGTATATCATGAACATAGCCATATGGGTCTTCATTGTTACTTTCTAATTTTCTAACATAATCTACATATTGAAAAATCACATCGTTATAATTATAAGATTTAATATGACGGCCATTAAATTCTCTATGTCCAACTGAACTATTATTTAACACCCTATAAGTAAATATACTATTATCTTTTGATTCTATCTGTTTAGAATATCCATTCATATTAGCTAATGGTTTGATAGATGGTAACACATAATTAACCAATAAACTATTAGCTTTATCAATAGAAGGGTTATTATCTGCTTTTGGTTCTATAATAAAGCCAATGTGGTATTGAACATTTGGCTCGTTTTCAAAAGAAAAATTAACTGAATTTCCCCAGAACACATCTTTTTCTTTTATATCATTAAATTCAGATATTTCCCAGTAGGAGTCTCTCAAACCTGAATATGTGAAAGGGCCACCTTTTAAAGAATCTTCAACTAAGTGTACATCAGATTTATTAGCTTGTTGAATTGCACGTTTAATGGCTTTTCTAATGTCAGAGACAGTTATAAACTCAGCTGGTTTTCCCATATAATCTCGACTTTTTTCATATGGATAATCTTCAATCTCTACAACTAATGGTATATATCTGGTATCCCAAGAATATATAATAGAATCATATGGATTATTAATTTTAGCTTTATAATCTAATACCAATGGCACCGTAAATCGTATCCCACCATCCTTAGAATGTAAAATTACATCAGTTTTTCCTTCAACTACACCTTGTAATCTTAGGGCATGATCTTCTATTACCTTTTGCAATTGTTGGTCAGATATAGAATGTTCTTTTCTAAAATCTACCATTCGTGGATCATCTTTAATAGTCCGATAAGATTCACTTACCATTTTATACTTATCCATTTGTATATACTTATCGGTATATACATAATTTTGATACGCATCATGTGGAATACTTGGATTTGCCCCTGGTATATTCACATCAATAGCGAAACTAGAACCAGTAACAACGCCTATTACAATTCCACTTAATAATAATCGTCTTAACATATACTTCTCTCCATAAAATAATGATATTAACTGTATTGTAACATAGTTAATATATTTTTATGAAAGTAATTACAAAACGAAAGAGGTTCCTATTGGTCACATAGGTGACTATTAGGAACCTCTAATCTATTTACTTTTATTATTGATAGCACTATATTGAATTTGAGGCCTCTAAATGGGTCCAGCCTTTGCTAATCTTCTAGAGATTGGCGGTGATCAATATGAGTACATTCAAAGTGTTATCACTCATGATTTCCTTTGGCATACTTGTAGCGACCATTATCATGGCTGCAAAGTGATTGACCTCTAGCTGAAAGCTAGCTTTCTAATCGTGGTATGAAAAAAGGCCCGACATAGAAGTCAGACCGTTTCTTCAATTCAATAAATCTAGAAGCGAAGTCTGGCGTCGAAACCATTTATGCCTCACTTTGATATAAATTATATCATATCTAAACAGGGAAAGGAATCATCTACTTCCTTTCCCTGTTTTCATTTATAAACCTTCACTGTACATAGGATAGTGACTTATATCATCGACAATATATAGTATCAATTGCTATATTTTAATATATTCCTACTGGGCTGACGGATAAGTAGAATTGACTACATGCACAGTAGCACACATCGTGTGATAGCCGACCGTCTGGGCAAGCTTTTGTTCAGGCGGTCTTTTTTTTGTTCACTCCTGACAAATCATACTGTACAAATCTTTAATCATCTCACCTATATGAAAGGAGTTTTCTTATGAGAAATCGTTGGCTTATTGCACTAGCAGCTATTGGTCTACATATATCCATCGGTAGTGTGTACGCATGGAGCGTGCTCACACGACCTATTATGTCAGATATGGGATTTACTATGTCTCAAACAACATGGACTTTCTCCTTAGCTATTCTAATGCTTGGATTATCTGCCGGTTTTCTAGGATCCTTTGCGGAAAGAATAGGACCTAAGAAAAGTGGCCTTCTTTCTATGTTATTCTGGGTAGCAGGCCTATTAGGTACAGCCTATGCGCTTAGTATCCATAATCTTACCTTACTCTATCTTTTCTATGGTATCGTCGGAGGTATTGGACTAGGTATTGGCTATATCACGCCAGTGTCTACACTAGTAAAATACTTTCCACATCGTCCTGGATTTGCCACGGGATTAGCGATTATGGGATTTGGATTTGCATCACTCATTGCAGGTCCGCTTATGCAACATCTCGTAGCACAAGTGGGATTAGTAAATAATTTCATTATCCTAGGCATCATCTATCTAGTTGTTATGGGCGTTGCCTCTCTCTATTTGAAAGTTCCCTCAAATAACCAACCACCTCGAACTGCAAAAGATAAGTCTACTATGTATGTTCATAACCATGGGATACTAGCCAATGATGCCATGAAAACATGGCAATTCGGTGCTCTATGGTGGATTTTCTTTGTAAATATTACTTGTGGTATAGGGCTACTATCCTTAGCATCCCCTATGGCTCAAGAAGCTATTGGCATGACTCCAGCTGCGGCGGCCTCTCTAGTTGGTATCATCGGTATCTTTAATGGATTCGGTCGTATTGCATGGTCTACTATCTCCGATTACTTTGGTCGAGCCCAAACTTACATACTATTCTTTATTATACAAATCATTGCATTCTATGTACTTGCCGAAACCAATAATGCTCTAACATTCCAAATTTTAATCCTTCTCATTATCACCTGCTATGGCGGCGGATTCGCCTGTATACCAGCATATCTCGCAGACCTCTATGGCATACGCCAACTCTCCACTATTCACGGTCGTATTCTAACCGCTTGGGGATTAGCAGGTATAGTTGGTCCTATGCTCGTGTCATACTTCCATGAGGCTGGATATGGTTATTCTACAGCTTTAGTATGCTTTGCACTACTATTCGTATTGAATACATGTATTGCTATAATCTTAAAAATATACGGCAAACGAGGACTGCATAACTGATACTTAATTCTAGTACTATAAAAATTGTAACTGCATTGTCACTTTCAAACCATTGATGCTTCACTTCGATATAAAGTATCTCATATATAAATCAGGAAAAATCTAAGGATTTCTTTCCTAGTTTTCCTTATAAAAGCTACTGTTAAATCTCCCGAACTAATTACAAAACGAAAAAGGTTCCTATTGGTCACATAGGTGACTATTAGGAACCTCTAATCTATTTACTTTTATTATCGACAGCTCTATATTGAACTTGAGGCCTCTAAATGGGTCCAGCCTTTGCTAATCTTCTAGAGATTGGCGATGAGCAATATGAGTACATTCAAAGTGTTATCGTTAATGATTTCCTTTGGCATACTTGTGGCAACCATTATCATGGCTGCAAAGTGATTGACCTCTAGCTAAAAGCTAGCTTTCTAATCGTGGCATGAAAAAAGGCCCGACATAGAAGTCAGACCGTTTCTTCAACATTAAAACTTAGAAGCGAAGTCTGGCGTCCAAACCATTTATGCCTCACTTTGATATAAATTATATCATATCTAAACAGGGAAAGGAATCCAAGGATTCCTTTCCCTGTTATCATTCTACGCCGATTAGGCATATATATTCTCATTAAACTCTTCTATTTTATTATAAATAATCCACTTCACCCTTATAAGTATTTCCTAAATTTACAATTTTAGCATCGGAAATAATGGTATGAAGTAAACCAATATTATAATCACTTGTAGCATGATTATAATGAATCGTATGAATATACAGATTATGAGCATCTTGAGTACTAAAATGTAATTCACCAGTGCCATCTTCATACTCAAACACTATAAACACACCGGGAGCACCATCATTCCATATATACTTATGGCTACCATGACGCATATTGGGCTTCAGTCTTAACTGTGCTTGTGTAATCCTTAAAATATCTGCCATATTAGCCCAAATCGGACCTTTATGTTCGTATGGGTGCACGCTAATAGTCTGTGTAATACCTCCTGATGTTTTATACATCTTTATATTATCCGAACCGGTGTTCTCCTCTACCGCATTATTCAAAACCCTATACGAATAATCATTATAACTTTCAAAATGACTAGACTCATTTAAACGAGCTAAAGGAAAAATGGTTGGCACAATATAATTGGCTATAATATCCTCAATGCCTCGCTTACCAATTCCCCGTTCACCATCTTCTCTAACCAATAAAGTAATAACATATTGTGTATTAGGTTCGTTTGGTAAAGCAAAAGAAATGTCATTGGCCACAAAACTAGGTGCCTCCTTTGTTTTCATGGTACTCCAACGGCCATTTACAATATTGTCTCTTTTGAAAGTACTACCATCAATACTGGATACATCATATTGATCTTGCTGCATATTTGTCCATTTTTCTTGCAATGCAGAGCGTACATCATTTTGCTTCAATGCATTATAAGGCTTGCCCAAATACTGTGCACTTTCTTCATAGGGACGAGATTCCATAGATAAACTTGTATAAATAAAAGGATGCTTAAATTTATAAAGAAAGGCATAATTGCTTGCCTTACCAGGAATAGAAACCTTATGCATTCCACCTCTGAAAGCTGAAAATGGCAACGTATAAGACAGCCCCCCTTCTGGAGTATGCATATGTATCTCTGTTACAGCATTATATTGAGCTCTAGATATAGAATAATTTAAATTTCTACGTTGGTCAGCAGTCATTTCATCAAGACGAAAGAGAATCTCCGCTTCTTCACGATCACCACCAGCATTTATAGCCTTGTAGATTCTTTCATTAAGAATCTTATCCATTAAATCATTCTTATACATTTCATTGCCCACAACTTTCGGGTTATAGCCTGGTAACTCTTGGGCATTACCACCCCCACTTAAACACAGGACGGCAATTAAACTTCCCAATAACAAAGATTTTCTAAACATAATTTCTCCTCAATAAGCACTAACTATACTTTGTATATTGTAACATACTCATATAGTAATAAAATAATAACGAAAAAGGTTCCTATTGGTCACATAGGTGACTATTAGGAACCTCTAATCTATTTACTTTTATTATTGACAGCACTATATTGAACTTGAGGCCTCTAAATGGGTCCAGCCTTTGCTAATCTTCTAGAGATTGGCGGTGAGCAATATGAGTACATACAAAGTGTTATCGTTAATGATTTCCTTTGGCATACTTGTAGCGACCATTATCATGGCAGCAAAGTGATTGACCTCTAGCAAAAAACTAGCTTTCTAATCGCGGCATGAAAAAAGGCCCGACATAGAAGTCAGACCGTTTCTTCAATTTTCATTATTAGAAGCGAAGTCTGGCGTCGAAACCATTTATGCCTCACTTTGATATAAATTATATCATATTAAAACAAGGAAAGAAATCTTAGGGTTTCTTTCCTTGTTTTGTTTGTAAGTTCACAATTTACTAGCTTATAAATCTTCTAAGGTATAAACAGGCAAGTATCTTTGTGCGAAGGCAAGGTTTTTATTAAGTTCTGCCCATTTGCTAGCATCACCAATAACATAGATGTATTCTTTTGCTCTTGTAAAGGCTACATTTACATTATTAGCATTAACCCATTTAATAGCTCCATTAGCAGTGCCATCGCTTTGACAGCCTAACATGTAAATAACGACTTTAGCTTCTTTACCTTGGAAGGTATGTACAGTTCCGATATTATCCTTTAACCAACTGCTCTTATTATCTTTATCGGTCCAGTTTACAATATCATCGCTAAGAGATTCCATATATTTCTTAAAGCCATATGCAACAGTTCTAAACGGTGTAATGATAAATATATCTTTAAATTTCGTATTTCTTGCTCGTAACTTTTGGACCAATTCAAAAGCAACTTGACCCTGTACTTGTATATATCGATCTTTACCAGTACTAAATTCAATATTACTTGCATCATATGTTATCCAGCAGCTCTCTTTACACGGTTCAATAGGCACTTTTGAATTCATGATCTTATTAATCATAAAGCCACCATAAGATAACTCATTAGCAACTGTAAACATTGGATCTTTACAACGTCTATGAATAACAAGAGGACAACCAACCCAAGATTCGGAACCATCAAGATTTTTAATAATACCTGCAAATGGATTTTGTGCATCGGCTAAACTTTGTACAGATAACTCTTTACTCCGATATTTACCAATGCCTTCGCCACCAATTTTTTCAACAAACAAATCTTGTACAGTTTGTACTGGTTCAATCTGTTTTGGATCACCAACTACTATTGCTTTTTGTGCACGGAATAAGGCTCCTATAAGCATATGAGGTGACGCCTGTCCAGCCTCATCAATAATGATGGTCCCTAACGAGCTTTCAGACTTACAGTTAATCAAGAATCTCTCCACAGCAGCAAAGGTGGAGGAAATAACTGGTACTGCAATCATCAAGGAATTAAGTAAGGCCGGGAAAATCGTATCAAGGTCAAAGTTTTTCTGTAGATTTTTCTTTTCATTTAATGGCCCCCAATACTGACTGAGTAATTTCATATTGTTTCTAAAAGCATCACTCATAACGACAGCCTTTTGTAATTGTAAGGTATCATACAATAAGCGTTCTCTACATTCATTTAAATAGTTACATACATATAAGAACGCTGTATGAGCCTCTGCACGGTCCTCATCAAATGACATTAATTTTGATACTATATCATCAAAACAATGTATAGAATCATTAGTACTGGATTTTAATGTCCCTAAAATCACTTGCTGTGCCTTTTCTGCTTTTTGAATAGTACCATCAATATCTTTAATAGCAGCTAATAGGCCATCTTTCTTATTAATTATAGATTCACGCTCATTAACCAACTGATGTAATGCAATCAATTGGTCTTTAACAGTTTGAAGCTTTGTAGTCTCCTCTTCAATTACCGCTAACAATATAGGGTTACCCATAGCTTTTAAAATAGACCAATGAGTAGCACTCCAAAGCTTATCCAAAATAGAGCGTTGATTATTATACTCTATTAATTTAGACTCAATACTGTTTTTATGCTCTATTAACTTCAGCAAATCATCATCTAATGTGTCATATTTACTTAATTGTTCATTGATTGAAAGAACGTATTCTTGTAACCGATTCGTTTTAAGATTTAACTCTTGAATTAATTGGACATTGCCTTCATATACTGTTACAGTGACAGACGGCTATCAACCCTATCATACGCTTATAAAAAAGGATGGGGAGCTCAATGTAGCGGGCTGCTGGGCTCATGCGCACATAAAATTTGCCGAGATCATAAAAGCAACCCGAAAGGGACACACCCTGGCTCCGGCATAAGAAGCTGCCTCTGAAACTATCCACTTGATTGATATGATTTATCATCGGGATAATAGCTTTAAAGAATCATCTACAGAAGAACGACTAACGAATAGACAACAGAGTGTAGCGCCACTGGTGGATGCTTATTTTGCGTGGATGAAACAGACTCTAAAAATATGCAATAGTCATAAGCTTACAGACGCTTTGAATTACACTTTTAATCAGGAGCACTATCTTCGAGTATTCTTACAGAATGTTTTAATCTCTCTGAATAATAATGACGCAGAGAGAAGCATTAGAAGCTTCTACGTTGGAAAGCATGCCTGGCACATCGTCGATTTCGTCAGAGGAGACTCTGTCAGTGCCCTTCTATACAGTATTGCGGAAAGCGCAAAGGCAAACCATCTAAAGCCCTACGAATACTTTGTATACTTACTAAAGGAACTCCTCAAATATCCTAGAGAAAATGTTTCTGAGGAAGGATTGAAAAAGCTGATACCTTGGTCGGAGGAATTACCGGATAGCTGTAGGAAGAATAAAATCAGATAAGAAAAATCTGCCAGTCTGAGAGCTGGCAGATTTTGTTGGACAGACAGGTTGTTTACCATTTACTCTCAATAAAATAGTATACCGCCGCTCAAGTATCAAAATACCTGTGCGGCGGTATCTTAGTCCGCAAATAGAGCTAGGTTCTGGCCTTCGGACATTTTTGCGATGTTTATAATATTCAGTCTGTTTTTTCCTGCTCGTTCCAAGGTCTTTGCGGCCCCGCCCCAACCATGCGATACATAACAAATCAGGAAATTACATCTATCTCCTATCGCTGTCACACCTTTCTCGTGTTCTAAATCTCATCCTATTATATTTCCTTCACAACCTTAGTGAAAACCAGATGAGTGAAAATATAATCAACTTGCTTGGCGATTTCCCTTGAATCCACAAGTATACCAAGCTCAATATTTCCTTCTTGTCCGTGATAGGATAAGTTTGCTGATGTAATTAGTGTTTGTTTTTCATCAACCGAAATCACCTTTGCGTGTAAAGCGGCCATAGAATCATTACTTCCCGCAAAATTGTATATATGTAAAAATCTTCCTTTGTACCGGCAAAGTTTATCTAAGCCTTTTTGGTTCTCGATGTTATTCACAAAGAATTTCACATAAACACCCTTTTGGCTTTTCTCAATAAGGACATCAACAAGGTCAGCAAAGTATCCGGACAGCGAATATCCCGTAATCAAAACACTTCGTTTTGCTCCCCGGATCATCCCTTCAACAGTGTTCTTTGTTGATTTTGCTCTTACAGAAAAAGATGGAGGTACCGTAGTTACTAATGAAGCAGTTACAGCCTTTTCTTCGGCAGAGGCCACTGTAACTAATTGATATATCTCTTCTGCTTGTTTCTGAGACAAGCAAGGGTATCGTTTCATTATTTGCGAAATAGATTGTTTTGTATTCGCGATTCTGTCCGCTTCAATTTGACCAAGTAAAATATCTAAATTCACATTTCCAGTTGACATAGCTCACACACCAACTCTCTGAAATACGACTCTCGTTCGCGACTTGCAATGGGGACTACCAAGCCACGATCAAGCATACGGTTTCCATTTTCACAGGCTGTTTCAGAAATCATACAACAGGAATGGCAGGCTGCTCCGTTAAGGTTATTTCCAGCCGGAGCATTGCTCATACATTCTGGATCATTAGTGCAAAGAAGCACCTCTTGGAATGCATCTTTCATCAAAGGAACTAATTTACCAATGTTACCAAGCTCTACTAAGCCTCCTAATGACCCTTCCTTGTCAGCACTTCCTGTGTACAAGAGAATTCCAGTCATTTTTTCGCTAAAGTAGATTCTTTCTCGTATTGCCGAAGATGAATATCCAGATGCCATCGACATTTGCTTAATTAGCAAATGTGCGAAAGTGTGCATTAAAACATAGGTTGCATTTCTCTTTACATTTAATGTCCAACCTTTAGCATTGCAGAACTCTTCATAGCACTCTTCATATCTCTGGGAAAGTACTTTTACTGACAGAATGTCAAGCCAATTCTCTAATGTCTCTTTATTAAACTCGACAAAAATACCTTCGCCATTGACCTCGGCCGCTGGCAACCATTTTTCACTCTTTCCTTTATTAAGATAAACAACATTAGCTTGGACATCTACATCCGGATCAGGTGCATCTACACGAGTAAATCCAAGCAATACTTTCACTTCACGAAGGCGAGTGATTCTGATAACCCTACTAAAATAGGGTTTCAGATATGCTGGCAAACTGTCCTCCTCTGCTTTGAAGTGTTTTTTATTAGAAGCATAAGCAGGATCATTATGATGAGTGATAGCATCATACTCCATCTGCTTAATTTCTTTAAATTCTGTTATATTACTCAATCTACGAGTTAGCGCTTCATCAAACTCCACGCGAGTATAATTTTCAGCAAAATACTTTTTATATGCGGCAGTTACACCATCATCTCCCATTACATCCTTCAAAAGTTCAATATCATGAAGATGTTCATCGACTAAATTGTATAAAGGATTAACCCACGGCGGAATAGAAATAGCACTCCTGCTTACAGAGAAATAGACATTTGATGCACCTCTCTGTGATGGGATTACCTTTTTATCACATCTTTCATTTATTGATCTCGGACGGAAAGGATGATGACCTGTACAGCTCAATTCGCTAAAGTTATCTTCTTGCGTAGCTCCACTCATGCTTCTTTTAGCACCACACAGTTCACACTCAACCCACATATCCGCAAGCGTTGAAGTATTTCCTGTCGAGTACATTTTTAACTTTCCTTTGCAGTTGGTCGCGCCACAATGAACCCACCAACTCCACGGAAAATCATCCATATGTCCATTTTCGCAAATAGTAATAAATCGAGACGGATATGCAGGTTTGTGGCAATTCGGACAAGTAACTCCGAACCTCAAATACCTTTCCAAATCAAAGTTATCCAGTGCATCGAAAAGACGACCACACTTCAAATTTGAACACACATGAATGGAAGGGAAAGAAATTACCGGCACATCACCAGAATATGAAGTTCGAGGCATATAAAAGCAGTCAACACCAAGATAGGAAGCCAATCTTCCGTCAATAATTTTCTTGCCCTTTTCTTTCCAATAGTTAATATCAAGTACCGTTACCGAATCCTTGACAGCATCAACAATCGCACCTGGGCCGAATGTTGTAATAATTTGGTTAGGGCGCAGTTCGCCCAATTTGTTGTTATCGTATCCTGCCATCTTACTCCTCCGTGTAATAGAACATATTTGCCGCATTTTCCACTTCACGCATAGAGCTTAGTGTAGCCTTCTCAGTATCCTTACATGACTGTCCATAATAATTCATAAGGCGGTTATATTTATCAGTTCCATAAACATAGTACCGCAAAGGCTTGCCTTGTGCTGCCAGCATCTTCCACCAATCAATAAACTGGTCAATTTCATTCTCTGCATCCAGTCTTACTTCTGGTTTAACTATATTAAGGCGGTCAAGGATTAACGCCTTTATCTCGGTCATTTGTATATCAGAAAGAGCAGCAATATCAGCAGCTCCCTCATTAGATGCCATTTCTGGATACTTTAACCGAATCGCAGAAATTATTAGAGCGTGCATTACGCGGTCTCTTGCTCTTGCAGAGAACGGAGTTGCTGTTGTACCTTCAACAAACCTATATAGCTGCGAATGATAACCCGTAAAATTCTCATAATGCGACAAATCACGAGGACGATATGGGTTATAAAGTGTAAAGACAAGACCTGGGAAAGCACGACCTATTCGGCTTGTTGCTTGAATATATTCAGAATTTTGCTTTGGCTGTCCGGTTACGACCATTAGCCCAAGACGGTCAACATCCATGCCGACTGCTATCATATTGGTTGCAACGGCTGTGTCAAGACAATCCTTTGAATCACAGTTAGCTTCCAACTGTCTTAATTTATTCGGAATCTCATAGGAAGACATTCTGGAAGTTATCTCAACCTTCTTGTTTAGATAACGAACCTTATCCATATTGTATTTCGTCTTAATACGATAGATTCGTTTAGGAATGTCGTCTTGTAGCAAGCGTACTGCACCGCCAAGTTCTCGAATACTGTTGTAATATCCCACTAAGGAATAATATGGATCAATCACATCCTTGTATTCATCCTTCTGAGCAAGTTGATAAGAAGTCTGAAGAATGATTGCATACATTCTTAACAGTGTAGTCTTTACGGATTGACCTAGTGCGCAGACTCCAACATACTTTCGGAACGGGTTATCTTTAGTAGATATTTCATTGATGAAGAAACTGTCACCGATTTCAAAACCGTTAGGAGGGAACTGTGCAGTTGATTTTCGTGCATAAAGGCACCTTGTCTGCTCCGATGCGTTTTTAATGGTGGCAGTTGAGACCACATACTTCGGTTTAATCTTCTTATCGCCATAAGTACACATATCCTCAATAATAGTTTCGTATGCACCATAAATTGTTCCAAGAGGTCCAGTGATCAAATGAAGCTCATCTTGAATGATTAGCTCAGGCGGAAGAAACGGTCGAATCGGAGTTAATGTTGAAGTGGGAAGCTCTTGCGTCCTATTGTGTCGTTTATGTTCTTCACCAATGGCAACATACCCATCACGACTGCAAACCCTATCAACTCTTCCAAACAACGCATTTGTCTTAACATCCCAAGGAAGGCGGGCAAATTTATCAACGGTGGACAAAATAATTGTCGGACATTTCGCATAGATTTCCTCATCTACAAGATACACCGGAATCTGAATGCGATCCTGTTTGTACTTATAGAACATACAATTTCTATCTGCACAATAAATAGCAACAGATTTTCTGTCAGGGTCAATATAAAACTCATCTTCCGTAAGAGGTTTTCCACAAAACGGGCAAGTCAACAACTGCTTATAAAGCAGATTGCGTTTTCTTTTTGCCTCGCCTGGCTTATCAGCTTTTTCTATCAGTTCATCAAATTTGTTAGGTATTACACCGCCACCTACCCAGAAACCAATACTAATAGGTTCCTTTCCATACTTAGGATATGTTTTTTGACGAATAAGTT